>CAMMKE010000024.1 GCA_946497375.1 uncultured Mycoplasmatota bacterium | reverse complement strand
GAAAGCTACTATATCACATCTACCACTTACAAAAAGAATCATAAATATCACTACCCTAACACATTTAACATTACGAAAATTCGTAACTAATTTATTACATTTTCTCTTGCTATACAGAAATTAATCTGATACTATAGTTATAGGAACATTTAATAGTTGGGTGTGGCCTCAGAAAGGAGACTAATATATGAACAAGAAAGATTGCTTAATTTCTTCTCTAGTGATTATATTATTTCTTCAAAATCTCATATTACTATTCATAACACTTGCTTTAATATAGAAGAAGCCACCTAACTCAGCAACGATTTAGGTGGTTCTCGACGCAATTATATTATTCGAGGCCACTCAACATGCTATTATTAAGTGTTCCTCTTTTTATATTGTATGAAAATTTTTCTTACATATACATCATATCATAATTATTACATTTATGCAAACACTTCTGATAACTATTTTTTTCTATATTTTTAAAATTCAACATAACTATTAGTATTATAAATAGCACCATCTACTTCTACATAAATAGAGTACTTTCCACTAAGTCCATCTTCATTAATATATTTAGTAACACTAATACCTTCTTTAGTTTCTTCTTCTGTAAATATATCAACGCATAAAGCAGTATAAGGTTTCTTACTTATAGAAACATTATAAACATTCTTAATACCATTCTTATAAAGAATAACATTAACATCAGTACCTCTTTTAAATTTACCAGTAAATACTAATCTATCAACTTCTTTAGTAATACTAATATTATGTTCTTCTTCTATATCTTTAAAATCTTTACTATTCAAGATAAAGCCTAACTTACTATTAGTAACTTCAGTCTCACCTAAACTACCAACTCTTTCTGCTTTACTTAACTTAAAACTATCATTTTCAAGATATAAACTCATCTTTTCAACTCGATAGTTATTAGTAGGTAAAACTATTTCAAAGATAACTTCACCATCTTTATACTCAACAGTATCACTAACTAAACGGTCTGCACCACTAATTCCAGCAGGTTGATTAGAGTTCTTTCCATCTACATAAACAATACCACCAGAATGAATTATATAATGCTCACTTTCTAAATAATCAACATCAGATATATATGGAGAATAAAACTCACTACCACGTTCTTTACCATATTCAAATACCTGTTCAATAGTCATTTTATCTGTATCTATCTTATACATAACCCCACGAGAATAACTGTCTTCTGCAGAAACATATTCATCTTCATTTTTAGATTTATTATTACCATTATCAAAGATAAATACATAACCTTCAGGAGTAATCATCGCAGCATGTTGACTCCATTGCCACTCAAAATCATCTCCAACAGGTGTAAAGAAATACTTCTGATATTCTTCGCTCCAGTTAGTAGAGTCTCCTATTATCCAGTTTAAATCACCACTATCATAATCTATATTAATAACAGCATCTTGATGTCTACCAGATAAAGTTATAGAATTAGACTCTTCATCATACCAAACAGAATTATTATGGAACCAATCATACTCTATCCAGTTTTCACTCTTACCATCTTCCATATTTAAAATATCTTTTAAATCAAAAGTCTTAACAACTTCACCAGTATCTCTATCAAGTTCTACAATATAATCTTCTACAGTACCATCTCCACTAGTAAAATCATCACTAGCGACTAATAAATTACCATTAGGCATCTCATAATAATCGTGATGATAACCACCAGGTAAACTATACTCTTTATATATCTTACCCAACATATCCATCTCATATAAACCTGTCATATAATAAGGACTATTAACTAATCTTTCTGTACTTAACATCAAATGTCCATTATCAAGTCTATTAACCTCCCAAATAGAATTAATAGTTAAATACCATCTTACATCGCCATTTACATCATATGCACATGTATAACCACCACTAGATGGTGTAAAGAAATATAAATCATTACTTAACTCATCTTTATTAGCATCAACAGAAGTAGGTAAAATGAAATCATCTGGTAAAGCCTCAGTAGTAATTGTAAATTCTTTACTTACATCACCATATTCTACAACTACAGTATTATCTCTATCAGGATAAAGACCATATATAGGTAAATAATGTTCAGTTCCTTCATCAAAAGTATATTCATAAGTACTAAGTTCATCATCACCTTCTATAGTAACTTTAGGACTAACAGCTTCATCAGTCTTAAAGATAATTAAAGCAGTTAAAGGTGAAATCTCATAAGGATTAACAATTACATCAGCATTATCAATATCTTTTAATTTTGTAGGAAAGTCATCCTCTAATTTACTTTCCTCTTCTATTAAACTACTAACAATTTTTACTTCTTTACTATTAGTACTCATATTATTAAAAACAAGTAAACATAAAGTAACAAGTATTAAAATAATAACTACAACTATTATAACAATTTTCTTTTTCTTCATACTATCTCCTCCATTCACCTTAATTTTACATTATAAAACTATAGTAAGTAAATAAAACACTAGTTGAAAAAACTCAACTATTAGTTGAGTCAAAACAATCATCATTAAAACTTAAAGGAACTTCATAAGTAATAGTCTTATCATCAAGACCAGTAGCATTTATCTCTAATACTAACTGATTATTTTTAAATATTTTACAACTACTAGCATAATCATCAACTGTAAAATCAATACTATTAAGCAAACCAGAAAGAGTATCTACATCACTATTATCGCTTTCACAACTACTAATCTTAGTCTTAGCATCACCATTAACATCATAAAGATTACAACTTAAACTTTTATATTCAGTATCATCATCACTATTATTATAGTCAATACTAGATATATAAATAGATGATTTATCAGGAGAAAAAGCAAGAACACCACTGACATCAAAATCATTAGAATCTGTCTCTAATACTTTAAACTCATAAGTTTCTTTATGTACGACAAAAAACACAAAAATAAGGGCTACACAAATACCTAAAACTGTTATAGGAATAAGTATTTTCTTATTTATTTTTTTCTTGTTCTTAACACTTCCCTCTAATAGTTCATCTATATTAACATTAAATAACTCACTAATAGTTTTAAGGATAGCAATATCAGGAATACTCTTACCATTCTCCCATTTACTAACTGCCTGATAAGTAACACCTAACTTTTTAGCAAGTTCATCTTGTGTTAAGTTATTATCTTTTCTAAGCTTCTTTATAAATTTACCAATTTTCTCTTGATCCATTAGCATCCCCCTAACTTCTGATAACAATACCATCCAAATTACATATATAAGCATTAGGTAATAATTCTTTTATCTTCTCTAAAACAACCTCATCTTTTTCATATCTTCTACCAACAAGTATTCCTTCTATAAAACAACTAGGTATCCCAAAGATAATAGCACTCTCTCTATCAGTAAAGAAATCATCTTTATTTTTTCTTTGTTTTATGAACTTATCATAATAATCAGGATTTATAAATTCCTTTACATCTTCATCATTAATCAAATTAGGATTTAAAACATCACCATTTAACAATTCTTTTATATAAAGATTATTACCATTAAAAATAATACCTATCTGTACTTTATCTTGAACTAAACTAGGCATAAACCTTGCTTCTTTAGTCTGTTCCATAACCCACATATGATAATCCTCTTTAGAAAGAATAGACAACATATTATTCATATCACTATAAGTAACAACTTCTGTAGAGTTTTCTTTTGTATTAATACCATCTTTATAGACTCCACAAAGCATAACTGTTCCACCGCTATAAAAGTCTATATAATCTTTTAAATAATAATCATTCTTTAAATTCCAAACACCAACAGAACCAATATATTTAGATAATCTACCATCAACAAACAAACTAGAAAGAAGACCTTTTTTTACTATTTCATTAAGTCCTTCTATATTTTTATAAGTACCATGAAGTAAAGTGCCTTTAAGAAGAAACACTTTATCACCTACTTTGTATGAGGAAGCAAGAGGAGTATAATTTTCAAGTGCTTCATAATATCTTTCTATCTGTTTAATAACAATATCTCTAGAATTTGGATTATTAATCTTTTCTTTAGCAATTTCAATATACTTTTCTTTATCCATATACACACCTTCTCTAAAAAACTTTATCAATATCAACTAACCTCTTATCATCAAACTCTAATTTAAAAGTAGTACAGTTAAAAATATTATCATAAAGTATTTGTTTATCATTAAATATTATACATTTATTTTTCAAATCAACATCACACCATTGTTTTAACAACCAAAGAATTGCACTACCGTGAGAAACAATAACAATTCTCTTATCTTTATATTCATCTATTACTTTCATTAAAGCCTTATATACTCTTTCTCTTGCTTCCTTTTGACTCTCTCCATCCCCTATTTTATAATTCTCATCATCATTTTGTCTTAACTCAAAACCACTAGGTAATTCATCCCAAGAATTAACTCCAAACTTTCTTTCTCCGAAAGCTGAATTAACTATTAAGTTTAAGTTATTAGCATTTGATATATATTTAGCAGTTGACATTGCTCTTACATAATTACTAGAAATAACAACATCTATATTTTGAAGTTCACTTTCTTTACTTATATTAGATGCTAACTCTTCTCCTTCAATAGATAAAGGCATCTTTTCATTTTGTAACTGTAAGCTATCATTATTATAATCATTATTTATATTTTTTAATGCTATAGAGTGTCTCATTAAATAAATAGTCGTCATTAAACATCACTACTTTCTTTCTCTCTTACTATTATAACACACTATTCACAACCATTAAAACTAACTTTTTCTTGCTTTTTTGCAACTTTCATGATATAATATAGCCAACTTAAGAGGGGGAGAAGTTTTATGAGAACAATAGAAGAAATATTAAAAGAAATTAATATGTATGAGTTGAATGAAAGTAACTTAACAGAACTAATTGATATGTATATTACTAAATATGCAGAAAGAAGAGCAAACTTTGATATAAAAGCTATACCATTTTTATGTAAATCTATTATAGAAGACTTAGAACAAGAAAGTACAAAACCATATTTAGAAGAGCAAGAAAAGAAAATACTATCATTTGGACAAATATTGGCATACCAAGATAAAAAAATAGCAATAACAAATAATAACTCACCTTTTATGGCTTTAGGAAGAAGATTTTATCGTTTCACCAATAAATTTAATACAAGTTGGGAATACTATTATAACTACACATCATATAAAAATTATAATGATATGCAACTTATGATTAAAACTAAAGAAAATTTATATTATTTAACAGATAATTGTCTTTTCAAATTTAACAAAGATACTGAAGATATATATACTTACTACACTTTTAAAGAAAATGGAGAAATCAAAGAAAAAGTATTTGTAGATAAAATTAAAGGAATTATGCAAACAGATAATGCCACATATAGTATTACAAAAAAAGACGAACTTATTAATAGACGTATAAAACCTGGTACAGTATCTACTGAAGAAGAATTACTTAATTTACTTTATGAGCCAAAACTTATTTCTAAAGTGCCTAAAAGAAAAAGCATAATAGAATCCTTAAAAGAAATATTCAATGAAGATACTGACAAACAAGTTGCTAAAAATCTTGATATTAAGCCTAAAGCCTTAGAACCAGTAATGTACACTTTAACTGATAAAGGTAGAGTAAGAAGTAAGAATGAAGATAGTGTTATAGCAATATCCCATCCAGAAGATGAATCTATTAAACTCCTAGCAGTTGCAGATGGTATGGGAGGATATAGCAATGGAGAATATGCTTCTTCTTATACAATAGAAAGATTAAAAGAATGGTTTAATAATAGAAAGGCATTCGAATTTAATAACCTTAATTATTTAAATACAAACTTACAAGAATTAATACAAGACATTAATATTTCTTTGCATAAAGAAAGTAGAAAAAGATTAAGAGAAATGGGAACTACTTTAACTTGTGCTATTGTAACTAATAATAAAACTTTAGTCTTAAATATAGGTGATTCAAGATGTTATCTTATAAAAGATACTAATCTAAAACAAATTACTGATGATGATTCAACAGTTTATGAACAATATGAAGCAGGAAGACTAACCAAAGATGATTTAAGATTTCATCCACGTAATAATATAGTTACACAGGGTTTAGGTATCTCTAACGTCTCACCTAGAACTAAAATTATTGATAATGACTCATATGATAAATTATTACTATTTACAGATGGTGTAACTGACTGTTTATCAGATGATAAAATTAAATTAATCGCAAATACATCTAAAAAAGAAGAAATACTTGAAAAAATAATTGATGAAGCAGTTAATGTAGAGCAAGCAATTCCAAAAGATCTTAGCATACCATATAATTTTAGAACACAACCTACTCCAGGTAAAGACAATGCTACAGGTGCAATATTAATAAAGAGATAAATGAAAAAATTCATCTATCTCTTTTTACTTAACTTCTAACTCTATAGGACAGTGATCACTTCCAAACACATCACTGTCTATTTTCATATCCTTTACATTATCAATAAATCTATTTGACACTAGAAAATAGTCAATTCTCCAACCAATATTCTTCTCTCTTGCTCTTCCCATATAACTCCACCAAGTATAAACATCTGTTTTATCTTTATATAGATAACGATAAACATCAGTAAATCCCCCATCTAATAATCTTGTAAAAGCATCACGTTCTTCGATAGTAAAACCTGCATTACCAACATTACCTTTAGGATTAGCAAGATCTATTTCTTTATGAGCAACATTAAAATCTCCACAAACAATAACAGGTTTCTTCTTATCAAGACTCTGTAAATATTTAAGAAAATCTTCTTCCCAAGTCATTCTATAGGAAAGTCTTGACAAGTCTCTCTTGACATTAGGAACATATACACAAACTAAGAAAAAGTCTTCATATTCAAGTGTTATAACTCTACCCTCATGGTCATGTATATCAACGTCTATCCCATATGCCACGTCAAGAGGTTTAACTCTAGAATAAACTGCTACTCCAGAATAGCCTTTCTTATCAGCAGTATTTAAATAAAAATTATACTCATCTGGTCTAAAAGGAATCTCACTCTCTATTGCCTTTACTTCTTGTAGACAATAAATATCAGCATTACTTTCTTTAAAGAAGTCTCCAAAACCTTTCTTTAAACAAGCTCTAAAACCTGCCACATTAAAAGATACTATCTTCATACCTCACCTACTTACTATTCAATGCTTGTAAAGCAGTTATAGCAACAACACCTACTATATCATTAGCATTACATCCACGTGATAAATCATTAACAGGTTTAGCAAGTCCCTGCGTAACAGGGCCATAAGCTTTCGCTTTAGCAAGTCTTTCTGTAATCTTATAGCCAATATTTCCTGCATCTAAATCTGGAAAGATTAAAACATTAGCTTTACCTGCTACACTACTATTAGGTGCTTTACTCTTAGCAACAAGAGGAACAACAGCAGCATCAAATTGTAACTCTCCATCTAAATTAATATCAGGATATTCTTTCTTTGCCATCTCAACCGCTCTTACAACCTTATCAACGTCAGCACATTTAGAAGAACCAAAAGTAGAATGAGAAAGAAAGGCAACTACAGGCTCTTCTTCTACCAATAATTTAAACGTCTTAGCACTCATCATTCCAATTTCCACTAACTCTTCACTACTAGGATTTTGAATCATCCCACAATCAGAATAAACAAATACTCCATTAGAACCATATTCACAATTAGGAACAACCATTAAAAAGAAAGCAGAAGCAACTTTTGTATCTTTACTAGTCTTAATTATCTGTAAAGCAGGTCTTAAAGTATCAGCACTACTGTGACATGCTCCAGATACAACTCCATCAGCATAGCCATCTTTAACTAACATATTAGCAAAATAAACATAATCATTTAAAATAGTATTCTTTGCATCATCTAAACTAATACCTTTATGCTTTCTAAGTTCATAATAATCATTAATTAACTTTTCACTATCACTAAAAGTCAAAGGATCAATAATAGTAACCCCATTAATATCAATCTTATTATCTTTAGCAAGACTTTCTATTTCACTTTCCTTACCTATTAAAATAATATCAGCGAAAGCTTCTTTTTTTATAATAGAAGCAGCTTCTAACACTCTAACATCATTAGATTCAGGTAAAACTATTTTCTTAAAATCATCTTTAACTCTTTCTTTTATTCTATCAATAAATTCCATCAAATCATCTCCATTAACATTTTATCAAAGCAAAAGATTTAAGTCTATAACAAATATAATTTATTACAAAAGAAAAATAGGGCTCCATCGAAAGACAGTGCCCTTGCAAAAATGATTTAACATTTTTTTCTTGCATAACTAATATAACATAAATGTATACAATTAATCAACAGACTTTTTCTCTTTTTCTATAATAAACAACAGTACCTACAAACAACACTAAACCAACACAAGATATAACTAATCCCTCTTTAAATAAAGGAGAAGTATAAACTATTTTAATATTATGACTACCTTTACTAATATCAAAACCAACAAAGCTCTTATTAACAACTTCATAAGAAGTCTTTTCACCATCTACATATATTTCAAAACCTTTATCATAAGGAATAGATAGTTTAAAGTAACCATCTTCTTTTACATTAATATTACCTTCTATAACATCACCTTTAGTCTTATCTCTATCAATAACAAAAGGAGATATTTCATCATTAATAGATACTAAATCGTTATAATCATATAAAGCCATATCAAAGTCAGTTAATCTAAACTTACCCTCACTAAAAGTAATTTCTAAAGTATCTCCACTCAAAGAATATTCAAAATTATAATTATTATTATGATACTTCCATCTTCTACAACTAAGCTTATTACTCACTCCATTAATAGTAATATAAGAATCATCTTCACTACACTTATTATTATAAAGCATCTTAAATCTTAAAAGTACAATATCACTATCACTAACATTATTTAACTTAACAACTAACTTATTATCTTTAGAAGCTTTAATAAAATATTTACCATTATCCTCTTCTATACTTAAATTCTTACTTTCTAAAACATTATAATCAGGAACATAGTCTTTTACCTTCTTAACATAACTATCACTATAATCCCCATCAACAATAGCATAATTCAAATAAGCATCTAACTTCTCAAAATAATTAAGACTCTTATACTCATCTAAACTCATTATCTTACTAGTGCTGTATCCAACAGGTAGAACATCTTCATTTCTATAAATACCATCATAAATCTTTTCATATCCCATTATTCCATTACTACTATTAAGTAAATACTTATTACCCATATAAAAATTATAGAAAATATTATTATTACCTGTAAGCATTCCATAACTTCTATAAATAAATTCATTATTAATTAAATTATTATAGAAATCTTTATAATAAGAATTAGATAAAGAAGAATAAATACTACCAGTATAGTAATCTACATCATAAATATAATTAGACTTATCTAATTTAACACTTTGATCACTCATTCTATAAAAACTATTATCATTATCTAATACTTGTTTTACTTTAGAACTAGTCTCTTCATAATCTAAAGTATCATAAAACTCTTTAGTTACAAAGATATCAGAAAAATTAGTAGGAATAGCAATAATTAATGAAATAATACCAAGATAGATATATAGAATTATCTTCTTTTTAAACTTAAAACTAATAAGAATAACAATAACCAAAAGAACCATATCAACAACAAATAATAAACATAAACTCTCTTCCTTATAAAGGAAAACAAGAAGATTAATAATTGCAACTATGAAAGAGATAATAATACTAATCTTTAACTTACCTTTATTACTAAAAACATTCTTAAGGAAATAACTAATTATGAGGATAGCAAGAGGTAACATCGATATAAAAGCTTTACCATTTAGATACATTCCACCGTTAAATATATAGTCAAAGATAGGAAAAACTAACAAAACACTAAAGATTATACTAATAACTTTAACCTCTCTTTTCTTAGTCACTATTCCATATATTAAAGAAATTATAAAGATAGCACTTAATCCAAGAGAATAAGCAGAATATAAAGTATTAGAAATATCAAAGTTAGGAATAAGTAATCCTAGTAATGAAATATCCTTATTAGTAGCAGTCCTACCATCAAGTAAAGAATAAAGCGTTGGAAGTAATAAAACACAACTCATAAGAACTGGTATAAACATTATAAAAAGATATTTAAATCCTTCTTTAAAGAAATCTTTAACTGTAATTTTCTCATTTTTCTTATCTTCTATATATCTAAAAATACCATAAAGTAAAACACAAACTAATCCTACAACACTAAAGTAATAACTAGTTAAAATCATTAAGAAAATAGATATAACTAATAAAGATATTTTCTTCTTATCAAAATACTTATCAACACCTATTAAAGCCATAAGTAAAAACGGCATATAATCTACAAACATAATATGACGATGCAAATGAAAAATAAAACATCCTGCCGTTAAAAATAGTAACGTACTAACAAAACTAACTTTTAAATCAAATCTTCTTCTTAAAAAATAATACATTAAAACAATACTTACTATTAAACATATAATCATACTAAACTGTATATAAGTAATCATAGATACAAAAGGTAATAAATAAGAAATTAAAATAATAGGATTAAAAAGTCCATAATAAGAGATATTATAGATATTTTGTCCTCCTCCAAGATTAAAAGCAAAGTTAGGAAAAAAGTCTCCTGTATCATAGAATAGTTTTCTTAAATAATCAGGAAACATAATATGTTGACTAAGCCAGTCCTTCTTAGACCCAAAAAAATTAGTAAAGTTAACAAGAATTAAAACGATAACTAAACTAATAATAATTAAAGTTAAAACACTAATAATGTCATTTTTATGTTTATTTAACTTCTTCATAAGTCCCCCTAACTAATTATAATACTACTATTAACAGGTACTACTTGTATCATCGTATTACCATCGCTAACAACTAACTCATTACCACCATAATAATAATGAGTCTTACCACTTCTAGAATCTTTACTCCAAGTAATAGGTATAGCATAACCATTAGTAATATAATATCCTTCCCCATTACCTACAGTATCTAAATCTTGTCTACCATAACTATCAAGTGTCCTATTATTAACTTTCATAATAATTATATTTTTATAATGATATTGTACCCCACTATCTCTATCAGTATGTGGACTATTATTCATATAACGTAAATAATATCTATTAGTAGAATCATAAGTATAACTTCTAACCTCGCTATAAGAATAAGTCATACTAATGGTATTAGCAGTTAACAAGTCACTTGTAGCATCAAAATTAACATCATCAGGAGTATAATTTAAAAGACTATAATTATCACTAGTAGTACTATAACCTTTACTACTTGCAACATTATATAAATCTTCTATACTAGTAAAGACATTATGAGGTGCAGCAATATTATAATTACGATAATAACCATTATCATAAAGTCCATTAATATTATTAACCCCTAAAGCTCTAATATCATTTTGTGCAAAAGTACTCCATCCATAATGAGCATAAATAGCATCACTCTCTAAAGCATAATCTAAAAAATAATGTCTACTACTTCTAACTGGACCAATCACACTAGTATTAACATCCTTAAAAATAGCCATTATACGAGTTAATCCACCTTCTACTATTATTTCATAAGTTAAATAAGCATCTTGTAATCCTACGTGAGCATTATTACCTACATTATTATCAATCATAACGGCAATAGGACGTTTATTACTGTTAACATCATAAACAGTTAAATCCTTCTTCTCAACAGTACTAGCATCATCTATTTTTATCTTTTCTTTTTCAGATTTATTATCGTTCATAGACAACAAAAAATAGAAAAGTCCTATAAATATTAAAAACAATGCTATACTAATAACACTAACTATAATTATTTTCTTCTTATTACGATTAGGTTTAATCCTAACTTCACCTAAAGACTTTGGTTTTCTCACAACTACCACCCAACTAAATTTTAGCATAGTTTAAATAATAATTAAACTTTAAAGAAAAATTTTCTAAAACTTTACAAAAAATATACTATTAAAAAACAGTAAAAAATATGATACATTATAGACATAATTAAAAAGCGATGTTCCCTATCAATAAAAAAAAATGACTATCATATGCATTCATAGATAGCCATTTTATTATCTTACAAGCTTCTTAACATAAGGACTTTCCATAGATTTATATCCCTTAAAAGTCTCTGTACTAGCAATATCTTCTCTTCTATTCTGTAAAGCAATAACTTCATTAGCTTTATTCAATTCAAACGCATCTGCTTTATCAATACTTTTTACAACTTTACTTGACCTTACAACACTAGTACCAGGCAAAGCTTTTTCTTTCATTTTATCCGCCATTCCCATAATTTAAAACCTCCATATTAATTAACAACTACATCTCTACTACTAGGCATCACTTGAATAAAAGTATTACCATCACTCACCTTTATTTCATCACCATTACTATAAGAATAATAAGTCTTACCACTTCTTGAATCTTTCTCCCAAGTAATAGGCATCATATAACCATTAGTAATATAATAACCTTCCCCACTTCCTACTGTATCTAAATCTTGTCTACCATAATCATCAAGAGTACTATTATCTACTTTCATAATAATTATATTTTTATAATGATATTGTTCTTTACTATCTCTATCAGTATGAGGAATACCATTCATATAACGAAGATAATAACCATTATCACTATCATAAGTATAACTTCTAACCTCACTATTAGAATAAGGTATCTCAATACTAGTTAAAACTCTACCTTCTAAACTACAATTATCACCATCACAGTTTAAAGAATTATCTTTCTTCTCTAAATTCACTTTTTTACTAACATAATTTAAGTTTTCATAATCATGAGATGTTGTAGCATAACCAAGTTCTTCTGCCATCAAATATAAATTATCAATACTAGTAAAGACATTATGAGGAGCAGCAATACTACTATCACGATAAAAGGCATCATCATAAAGTCCATTAATATTATCAACAGAAAGAGCCTTTATATCATTCTCTGCATAAGTACTCCATCCATAATGAGCATATATTGCATCACTTTCAAGAGCATAATCTAAAAAGTAATGTCTACTACTTCTAACTGGCCCAATTACACTAGTATCAACATCTTTATATACAGCCATTATTCTAGTTAATCCACCTTCAACTATTATCTCATAAGTTAAATAAGCATCTTGTAACCCTACTTGCTCATCATTATCAACATTATTATCAATCATAATAGCAATAGGACGTTTATTACTATTAACATCATAAACATTTAACTTTTCCTTTTTTTCTACCAAAGGCACATCATTACAAAGATAAACAAAATAATAGTAAGCTCCTCCTATCAAAGCCAATAATAAAATTATAAAAATAATAAATGCTATTCTTCTTTTTCTTTTCTTCTTCACAAGCATGATTATAGGTAAGGCTTTGGCTCTGTATCCTCCGCCTTTTCCCCAACCCTACACCGTACGGGATTATTTCTAATCATACGGCGTGCCATCAAAGTTAGTCTTTTACTTTTACTCTGTTTATATTATAGAGTTCCAAAACTAAATTGTTAGCAAGTTGTTCTCCTTTCTTATAATATTTATTTCCTCTAGTTGTTTAGAAGTCAACCCCTTTTTGAGTCTTATCATCTCTATCAAGTCATCAACTTCTTTCTTTTCTACTAGTTCTTTTACTTTCTTTTCTACTAAAATTATATTATCATATTTATTGTTAAAAGGAGTATTTTCCCTTTTAACTATTTTTAAATTTGATATATCTAGTATCATTTTATTAGTAAAAGCATATTTTCCTAATTGTCCACAGAATTTTGATATTACATTATCATTAAATTCTACTGTCTTATTTAGGTAAGGATTTTTGAGTATTACCTCTGTCATATAAAGGTTTTTAATCTTTAATTCTTTATAGAACTTATCTCTTGATTTACTATCATAGTAATCAATTTTATCTCCTTTATATTTCGGCTCTTGATATTTTACTTTTTCTATCAAGGCTATAGGTTTTCCTCTTATATATGGTATCTTTTTGCCATATGTTTTTACTACAAAGTTATCTTCATCGATATCTTCGTTGAAAGTAAGAACTCCTAAGAAATTCCTATTTATGTATGCGTTTATTACAAATCCAAGTTTATGCAAGTTAGGTAATATATTAGTGGCTTTACAGTAATATCCATGTATTCCTATCACCATACTATTATATTTGTCTATTTCTTCCTTGCATTTTTTCTTATTCCATTTACTTTTCTTAATTTCTCGTACCTGCTTTTTAAGTTTATCCGTTGTATTTTTAATGGCTTTGTCAGTCATATTACTAACTACTTTTAACTTGCCCTTATATTTCTTTAGTTTAAATCTAAAACCTAGAAAATAGGAGTTTGTTTTCTTTAGATTTACTATTTTGGTTTTCTCTTCACTCACTTCAAGTTTTAGCCTTTTCTTTAGCCATATTGTTGTTTTATCTAACATATCACTTGCAACCTGATATGTAGGACACAATATTTTAAAGTCATCGGCATATCTTACAAATCGAATACCTTTATTCTTTTTACTATCTAACCACCAATCTAGTTCATTTAATACTACATTTGCAAGTAGTGGTGATAGTATTCCTCCTTGTGGAGTCCCCTTATTAGGTATTCCTACACCTTTAACTTCTGCTTTTAGCATCTTTGAAATGATTGACAGTAGATTCTTATCTCGTATTCCTAGTTGCCATAACTGTTTTAAGAGTTTACCATGGTTTATATTATCAAAGAATCCTTTGATATCTATATCTACCACATAGTAAAGCTTTTCTTTTACAACATAGTTAGTCATTTGGCTTATTGCCCTAGAACAACTTCTTCCTTCTATAAAGCCATTACTATTATTATGAAATTCAGGAATTAGTATTGGGTTTAGTACTTGATATATCGCTTGTTCAACAATTTTATCTATTGGTTCTTTTATTCCTAGATATCTAATTTTTCCATTAGACTTTGGAATACCAACTCTTTTAATCATTGACGGTTTATAATTATCTAGTTGTTC
>CAMMKE010000023.1 GCA_946497375.1 uncultured Mycoplasmatota bacterium | reverse complement strand
TAGTTGTAAAAGTGATATAGATAAGAAAATAATTAAGACTGTTATTAATCCATTAACATCTTTTAAAATAGATTCTCTTAGAATATTAAGAGCGATTAGGTTTGCAACTACACTTGATTTTAAACTTGCTAAAGAGGTAAAAGAAGCGATTATACAGTCTAGATATTTACTTAAGGATTTATCTATTAATAGAAAAAAAGAAGAGTTAGATAAGATATTTAGTAGTCCTAATATAGAAAAGGGAATTATGTTAATAAAAGAGTTAGGATTAATAGATGTGTTATTTTTAGAAAATATTAATAAAGTAATACCATGTAGTCAAGTAATTGGTATATGGACTATGTTAGAAGTAGATGATATTTATCCTTTTACTAGAAATGAGTTAAATCTAATGAAAGATATAAGAAGTTCTATTAAGAATAATCCTTTAGATTATACTACTCTTTATTACTATGATTTATATCCATGTATAGTAGCAGGAGAGATTATAGGTATTTCTAAAAAAGAGATTATGGATAACTATAATTCTATGCCTATTCATAAGAGAGGTGATATAGTAGTTGATAGTTATGATTTAATTGATTACTTAAATATAGAAGATGGTCCTATTATGAGTAAATTATGGAAGGAGTTAGAACTTAATATATTAAATTTAGAAGTTAGTAATACTAAAGAAGACCTTTTAAATCTTGCTAAAAAGATATATACTAGTATTAATTTAGTTAAGGAGGAGTGTAATGAAACAGAAACAACTGGTTAGTTTATTAGAAAATAAAAGTATAGTAGTACCTCTTCTTTTTTTTAAAGAGTATAAGAAATTAAATATAAGTTTAGAAGAGTTTATGTTTTTAATGTACTTAAAAGATAAGGGTAATACTTTTACCTTTGATCCTAAGGAAATGAGTGAAGAGTTAGGTCTTAGTGTTAAAGATATATTAGTTTTAATATCTTCTCTTACTGATAAGAAATTACTTATGATAGATACTTATAAAAACGATAAAGGAATAGGTGAAGAGAAGGTAGATATATCTTTATTCTATGAAAAAATAGCTTCTATTATTAGTGATGAAGTTATTAAAGATAATGAAGATGTGCTTGATACTAGTATCTTTTCTACTATTGAAAAAGAGTTTGGTAGGACTCTTAATTCTAGTGAGATAGAGTTTATTAAAGCTTGGGCTAGTACTTTTGATAATGGTGTTATTATTGAAGCGGTTAAGGAAGCAGTACTTAATGGGGTATCTAGTATTAGATATATAGACAAGATTTTATATGAATGGGATAAGAAGGGAATAAAGACTAGTGAAGATGTTAAGCATTTTCTTAATAGTAAAAATAAAGAGAATAAAGAACCTGTAGAGGTTTTTGATTATGATTGGTTTGATGATGAAGATGAGTAAAGTAGAGATTATAGAAGACTATTTAGATGAATTATTTGAAGAACCTAAATGTGAACTTAATTATAATAATGATTATGAGTTATTAATTGCTATTGTCCTTAGTGCTCAGACTACTGATAAAAGAGTTAATAGTGTTACTCCTATGTTGTTTGGTAAGTATGATAGTCTAGAGAAGTTAATGAATGCTGATATTAGTGATATAGAAGATATTTTAAGATCTCTTGGCTCTTTTAGAAAAAAGGCTCTTTATGTTAAAGAGATTGCAAGAATATTATTCTTAGATTATGATGGTAAAGTTCCTATTAAAAGGAAAGAATTAGAGGCAATGCCTGGAGTTGGAAGAAAGAGTGTTAATGTGTTTTTAGGAGAGTTTTATAATATTCCTACTATTGCTGTTGATACTCATGTAGAAAGGGTATCCAAGAGGTTAGGGCTTGCTAAAGATAGTGATGATGTAAGAAGTGTTGAAGAAAAATTAAAAAGAAAGTTTAAAAGAGAGGATTGGGCTAAAAGACATTTACAACTTGTTTTATTTGGTAGATATCATTGTAAAGCAATTAGTCCTAATTGTGATGGGTGTAAGTTAAATAGTATTTGTAAGTATAAGAAAAGAAGCTAGATTTTAGCTTCTTTTTAAGTTTCAGATCCAGGATTAGTAGGGGTTTCTGGAGTACCACCACCACCAACTATATCTCCTCCGGTTCCTGTAACATTAACAGTAATACTTCCTGTTTCTTTAGTTTCACCATCATAAGTAAATCTATATCTTAAGGTGTAAGTTCCAGTTTCTGTTAGGGTGGAGACAGATGTACTTGTAACTGGTCCTGAGATACTTGCTAGGGTCCAATTACTTGTTTGGCTGGTTACATCTGTTGAACCATTATAGACAGTTACATAATCTGTTATATCACTTATATTAAAGGTTTCTACATTAATAGCACTTGCTGTTATTCTTAGATTAGCACTTTGTTTTTCTAAGGTGTAAGTAGCAGCTTCACTATTTAGTCCATCATATTTTTTGAAGGTTGCAACTACTCTATAAGTTCCATAAGGATTACTTGGATTATTAACAGTATAACTTGTATTAGTTGTAAATCCTAATAAAGTATTATTGAAATATACATTATACCCAAAGTCTCCATAAGATGAATCTGTATTACCTGGATTAACAGCATTCCAAGTAAGATGAACATTACCATTTGAATATGTAGCAGTTAAACCTGTTGGTGTTGCTAAATTACTTGTTTCAGCATTACCTTTTGGTTCATGGTCTTTTTTGAAATATTCATATAGAATACTACCAGAATATCCTGTTCCCGCAATTCTTGCTGTAGAACTACCTGCTACTAGGGGAACTCTTACTACGCTATCAGGCATTTTAAATTCTTCTTTATTTTTTTCAAATACTTCATTAGCAATGGCTGTAAATAATCTATCACGTTGAACTGTTCCTGCTAAGTTATGGAAGTAGTAACCTTGAGCGACTGAATCAGCATTGGTATCTTTATAACCATACCACATAGCGATTGTTGTTTTAGTTGTATATCCAATAACCCAAGAATCTCTAATGGCATCATCTGCCATACCTAATTTTTTACGGTAGTTTTCATCAAAGTTAGTAGTACCAGTTTTCATAGCAACATTCTCCATAGCACCACCACCAGTTATACTAGTGTCATCTAATATACTTGTAATCATGTATGCAGTTGAATCTTCCATAGCTTTAGTTTTTTCACTTTCATGGGTATATTCTTCACCTGTATTAGTAATAATTATTTTATTAACGGAGTATGGTTCATTGTAATATCCTCCATTAGAGAAAGCAGAGTATGCAGCAGCCATTTGTAAAGGATTTACACCGTCGAATGCTCCTAAAGCATGAGCTTCATGTATTTTTCCGTTATCTATTTCTGGTTTTATACCTAATTTTTGAACGAACTCTAATATTTTAGAATTATCTACTTGTTGGAATGCTTTTAACGCTGGAATATTTCTTGATAGGGATAAGGCTCTTCTTGTTGTCATGTTACCCATAAATTTACCATCCCAGTTATTTATTTCTTGACCATTACTATATGAGTATGGTTCATCTACAAACATTTTATAGTTATCATTACCATCATTATATCCAAAGGTAGAGGCATTATTATATTCAATTAATGGTCCGTAATCAAATAATGGTTTAGCGGTAGAACCAGGTTGTCTTACCATGTCTGTTGCATAGTTAAATTGGTTAACGCCTGTTTTATTTCTACCAGCACCAACTGCTAGTATTTTACCTGTTTCACTATCTAGGACGGCAACTCCACTTTGAATAACATCATTAATCCAGTTATAACCTTCACCATTCATAACACGGTTTAAGCCATCTTGTTTTTCAGTATCTAAGTTAGTATATATTTTCATTGAAGTTGTATAAGGGTTTTTTCCAACCTTTTCTTCTACTTCAGCGACAACTGTATCAATATATCCTTGATATTCACTATTGCCACTTGTATCTGCTTCAGCATTATAATTGACAAGGCTTTCGATACTAATATTACTTGCTATATCTCTTTCTTCTTTAGTAATATATCCATGACGTTCCATTAAGTATAAAACAGTATCACGTCTTTTTGTAACAGCTTCGATATTATCTTCATTAGTAGGTCTATAAGCATTAGGTGCTTGGAACATTCCTGCTATTATACTAGCTTCTGCCAAGTTTAAGTCTCCTACATCTTTATTAAAGTAAACTCTTGCTGCTTGACTAACTCCATAGACATTACCACCTAAGTTGTGATTATTAACATAAAACTCTATTATCTGTTCTTTAGTATAATTTTTTTCTAGTTTAAATATAGATAAATAAATATCTTGGAACTTTCTAATAACACCATCAAGTCCTGTTGCAATACTAGATGTTAAACTGTTTTTAACAACTTGCATTGATAGAGTAGAAGCACCACCGGCATCAGAATTTCCAAATACTTGGCCAATTGAAGCTCTTAAAAATCTAGGAGCATCAAATCCATTATGCTGGAAGAATCTTGAATCTTCTGTAGCGACGATTGCATCTACTAATACTTCAGGTAATTCATCATAAGTTACTTTATCACGCATTTCACTACCTAGTTTTGCAAATTCTTCATTGTCTATGTTATATAGAACAGTTGGTTCGCTACTATCTAGTTTTTCAGCATCAAATTTAGGGTTAGATGATATTGCAATATAAATCATAAAGACAATACCTAATAGCATTACTAATATACCAATTGATAAGACGATAATTAAAATTGTGTTAACTATCTTTTTTTTCTTTGGTTTATTTTTAACACTATCTACTAATTTAGCAAGTCCTGCTATTATTAGTATTCCTACTCCCATAAAGACTGTGAATAATAATCCTAGGACAAAGTATCCTACAATCATTAAAATAATAAACATTGCTGCAAAAATCATAAATAAGTTATTAGGTTTTTTTAGTTTTCTTGTTCTTTTAGTTTTAGCTTTACTATTCTTAGTTTTTGCCATTATCTTTTACCTCCAAAAATTCATCTACTACTGTTAAGTAGTCAAGCCTAGGCCGATATTTTTCTTTTAAGAGATGTCCTTTTTTATTAAAGAAATCTAAAGGAATAGATTTTCTTTCATTATCTTTAGTAAAAGAAAAAAGGTCCTCTGCTTTTAATAGATATGTTTTATTAAGTACACTAAAACGTACAATTATAAAGCCGATTCCCCCGTGATTTGTAATGTTTTCTAAGTGTTTTAATTGGTGTTTATGAATATTTGCCAGTGGGAATGAAGTTTTATTTTTTGTCTCTTTCGCTTCAAAGTCAATGTAATAACCTTTATAGATACCATTATAGTCAGTAGTTGATGGTTCCATATAGAAAGCTTCTTTAATAGTAGAAGTTCTATCTTTTCTAAAATCAACTTTAGTGACTTTTATAGGAGTTGGTTTCTTATATATATATGCAATATCTTTATCTCTATAATAACTATTTGTTTCGTTTATATCATCTTCTAGAGTCATACCACGATGTGAATAATTAATTATTTGTTCATGACTTTTTTTTATCCCCGTAGGATAATTCATCTTTATCACCTGTTAATATTATACTATATATTTGTAGAAATATCTATAATTACTTTTTACTTTTTCTTTTTAGTAAATTGATAAATTTTAGTTTCTTCTTTTTTTACTTGTTCATCAATATTTTTATTTCCTTTGTTTCTTTTTATCTCATATGGTGTGACATCATGATATGATGCTTCGTTATAACATGCACTAAAGAATGATATTCTTTTTTCAATATATGAAGTGATACCTATATATGTTTTTTCTAAAACTAAAAATTCTTTTTGGCAATTATTAGCATATTCTTTGTCTTGATTACCAATTATAATTTGATTTTCTTTTCCTTTAAATAAATGAAAATGCTCAATTGAATATTTTTGAAGTATATTATCTTCTTTAACTTCTTCTTCAAATTTTTTTGTAATGAAATGTTCATTATTATATTCTTTTTTTCTAATAGATATTCTATCTATATTAATTGCATCATCTTTTATTTTGTAGATATGTTTGACATTTTTATCATCTACTAATTTTACAGTTATTTTGTTTTTGCCATCAATAAATTCACTACGCATTATAAAATCATATTCATCTTTATTAACATTTCCTATTAATAAATGGTCAAGATATAAATTTTCATTTTCATCAACGTTTATACTGAAAGCAAAGTTAGTTCCTTTGAAGCGAATACGATTTTGATTATTTTCATCGCCTAATATATCCATTTTTTCAGTTGTTTTCTTATTCTTATTTTCTAAATATATTTCATTATCAATAACCATAGTATTATAACCATTTATCTCAAAGAGATTTTTAATTTCTTCACTTTCTAAAAAATTTTTAGTATTTTTCATTAAATCCATAATGTGTTCCTCCCTAAAATTTGCTTATTATTATACTACTATTTAGTATAATGTCAAAGAAAAACTTGTTTTGTCGAATTTGTTGTTATTATTTCCTTATTATATTACTATGTATTTAAGGAGTTTGATACTTATGAATAATAATGATGTAATATTAATATTGTCTAGTCTTAGTAATAAAATTAAAGAAGCCTTAATATTAAGAGATGCAGAAGTTCTTCTAGAAAAGATTGACAAAAACTCTAATATTTTCTAAAATAAGAGTGTAAAGGGATTGGTGATTTGGATGTATCAGAATAAAATAACATTAACACCCCAGGAAATTTTAGAAAAGGATTTTAAGATTGATACAAGAGGGTATCGTCTTAAAGAAGTTGATCAGTTTCTTGATGTTATAATTGGTGATTATGAACAATTTTTTGCGATTATTGATAGTTTAGAGAAAGAGAAAGCTGAATTATTAAGAGAGATTATGGCTTTGAAACAGGACCTTAGAAATGCTAAGATGAATGTGGAGATTGCTAGAAAGAATGCTGATACAACTGAAGTTAGTAATCTTGATATTCTAAGAAGACTTAGTCAACTTGAAAAAGAAGTTTACGGAAGAGATGATAATTAGTATTTTAGACAAGTGCTGGGATTAATTCCTAGAGGAAAGTCCATGCTCACACAGTCTGCGATGATTGTAGTGTTCGTGCTTAAGGAAAAAATAACTTAAGGTAGTGTTTAACACTAACGGCTTAGTCTTTACCTAAGGTTTTTCTATGGTAAAGGCTTATAAAGTGCCACAGAGACGAGCATCTAGGAAACTAGATTATGTGAAACGCGGTAAACCCCACGAGTGAGAAACCCAAATTATGGTAGGGGAGCTTTAAGAAGAGAAATGAATCTTCTTAAGGACTAGAAATAGTAGATAAATACTTGTCACCTAGAAATAGGTACAGAACATGGCTTATTAAATATTAATTATAGATTGGAGAATAGATAAGTCTATGAAAGAGTTAGGATATTATCTTCAGGATACAAGAAGAAGTAATGGTGTTAGTTTGGAAGAGGCAGCGAGTGACTTGAATGTTGATGTTTCTTATCTTGAAAATATAGAGAGTGCTAATGTAAGAGCTTTTAAAGATGTTTATTATATGAGAGAACTAGTTAAGGAATATGCTAAATACTTAGGACTTAGTGAAGATAAGATACAGGATGAATTTAATGATTTTTTATTTGAACATACCTCTAAGATTTCTTTAGATGATATAATGGAAGCGAAGAAGAAGAAAGAAGAAGAGGAAAGATTAGAAAATACAAAGAAAATTCAGTCCCCTTATACAAAAGAATATAAAAGAAAAATTAAGAAGTTGCCATTTGTAATTACAGGTATTATCTTTTTACTTGCAATTATTATTTCAATAATTGTTATTAAAACTATTAATAGGGAACCTGCAGTTACGAGTGAATTGAAAGGAATAAGTGTTTATGAATACACCTACTAAGTTAACTGTTTTAAGAATTATATTAACTATTATAATGATTATTATTTTAATATTCCCATTTTATTTGGTGGGATTTAGTTTTCCACAGATTGAAGTTAGTGGTATCTATATAAAAACAGAATATATAATTGCGGGAGTTATCTTTATAATTGCAAGTTTAACGGATTTCTTAGATGGACATTTGGCTAGAAGGAATAACGAGGTTACTGATTTAGGAAAAATGTTAGATGCAATAGCTGATAAAGTATTAGTAAATAGTGCTTTAATAATACTTTCTTATAAAGGATTTATTCCTGTTGCTATTCCTGTTATTATTATATTTAGAGATACTATTGTAGATGCTATTAAGATGCAAGCTTCTAGTAAAGGTAAAGTTGTGGCAGCGATTAAATCTGGTAAGATTAAAACTGCTTCTATGATGGTGGGATTAGTTTTAGTATTCTTTTATAATTTACCATTTGAACTTTGGAATATTAGAGTTGCAGATTTTCTAGTATATTTTGCAACTATCATGTCAATAATTTCTATGATAGAGTATTTTAATCTTAATAAGAAGCTTATTTTAGGACCAAAAGAAAATTAAAATTTGGTTCTTTTTTTATGTGAATTTTGAAAATTCTCTAGGCAGATTTTTAAAATTCAGGGTGTTTTTTTGATGAATAACGGATTATCGCAAACTTTTGTTCGAAAAAATGCTTGACAATTTAATTTTATCCTTATAAAATAATATTGTAATATTTATTTGAGGAGGACATTATGAGTAAAATGACTAGTAAAGTTAGTAAAGATAAAAATTTGGAGGCAGTGCTTGCGGATATAGAGAAACAATTTGGTAAAGGTGCAGTTATGAGGTTAGGAGATAATCCTCATATGAAGATGGATGTAGTATCTAGTGGTTGTTTAAGTCTTGATATTGCTTTAGGAATAGGAGGATATCCTAAAGGACGTATTATAGAAATATATGGACCTGAATCTAGTGGTAAAACTACTTTTGCTCTTCAAGCGATTGCTGAAGTACAAAAGACTGGTGGAAGAGCGGCATTTATTGATGCAGAACATGCTCTTGACCCTGTTTATGCGAAAAGACTTGGTGTTAATACTAATGAGCTTATTTTATCACAACCTGATACTGGTGAGCAGGCTTTAGAGATATGTGAAGCGTTAGTTAGAAGTGAAGCTGTTAATATTATTGTAATTGACTCTGTAGCAGCTTTAGTTCCACAAGCAGAAATAGATGGTGAGATGGGGGACTCTCATGTGGGATTACAAGCTAGACTTATGTCACAGGCTTTACGTAAGTTAAGTGGTACTATTAATAAGACTAATACAATTGCTATTTTTATTAACCAGTTAAGAGAGAAAGTTGGGGTTATGTTTGGTAATCCTGAGACTACTCCTGGTGGTAGAGCTTTGAAATTCTATTCTACGATTAGACTTGATATTAGACGTAATGAACAGTTAAAAGTTGGAGATAAAGTTATGGGTAATAAAACGACAGTTAAAGTTGTTAAAAATAAAGTAGCACCTCCATTTAAAACTGCTGTTGTTGATATTATGTATGGTGAGGGAATATCTCGTGAAGGAGAACTTATTGATTTAGGTAGTGAAGCAGGAATACTTGAGAAAACTGGTTCTTGGTACTCTTATAATGGTGAAAAACTTGGTCAAGGTAAAGAGAATGTTAAGTTATTACTTAAAGATAAACCTGAGTTAAGAGATGAGATAGAAGAAAAAGTTAGAGAGTACTATGGTATTAGCTTAAATAAAACTAGTGCAGAATAAAAAGAAGTCAGATGGCTTCTTTTATTTTATCTTCTTCTAGGGTAAGTAAATCTCCAGGGGGGCAGTTTAATAATAAACATATTTCTTCAATATATTTGAAACTAATAGAGGTAGTTTCTCCTCTTATAATTCTGTTTAAATTCCTTGATGTTATATTCATTCTTTGACATAACCAGTATTTACTTCTCTTATTTTGTTTTAATAGTTTTTCAATATTTACCTTAATCATTTTAGTTATCACCCGTTAATAAAATTTTATAAAAAAAGATAAATATAAATAAGATACTTACATTACCCTTATTTTAAGTCACAATACTTACATTACCCTTATTTTAAGTCCCTTGACAAGATGCTAATTAAAACTTACAATAGAATTAGATTATAGTTTAGATTTTTATTTAAAGTATATATCTAATGGAGGTATAAAATGAATGAAATGTTACTCTCCATTTTACTGATAATTTTTGGATTAATTTGTGGTTTTGGATTAACTTTTTTAGTTACTTATATAAGAGAAGGGACAACTTCTAAAAAGATAGATAAAATGTTAAGCGATGCAGAGAAAAATGCTGATAAGATTAAAAGAGATGCTGTTATGGAAGCGAAAGAAAAGTCTTATCAGTTAAAACTTGAAGTCGAAAAAGATATTAAAGAGAAAAAGTCAGAACTTAAAGATAGTGAAAATAAACTATTACAAAGAGAGTCTAGTTTAGATAAACGTGATGAAATTTGTCAGAGACGTGAGGCTACTTTAGATGAAAGAGAAGAGAAGATAATTCAAAGACAAAAAGATATTCAAGAAAAAGAAGCAAAAGTGGAGGAAATTAAGAAAGAACAAATTAGTTTGCTTGAAGAAATTTCAGGCTATAGTAAAGAGAAAGCTCATGATTTGATTATGAAAAATGTAAAAGAGTCTATGAGTAGAGAGATTGCTGTTTATATTAGTGAACAGGAAAATGAAGCTAAGTTAACTGCTGATAAAAAAGCTCAAGAGATGATAGTTAGTTCAATGCAAAGATACTCAGCAGATATTGCAAGTAGTGAGACTGTTACGGTTGTTAGTTTACCTAATGATGAGATGAAAGGTAGATTAATAGGTAGAGAAGGTAGAAATATTAGAACTATTGAGGCCGTTACAGGGGTTGACCTTATTATTGATGATACTCCAGAAGCAGTTGTGTTATCTAGTTTTGATCCTTTAAGAAGAGAGATGGCTAGATTAACACTTGAGACTTTAATAAAAGATGGAAGAGTTCATCCTACAAGAATTGAAGAAGTTTATGATAAAGTATGTAAAGAGACTAAAGAGAAAATTTTAGAGTATGGTAATAATGCTTTATTTGAACTTGGTATTACGAAAATGGCTCCTGAGTTAATAGAGATAATTGGTAGACTTCATTTTAGAACTAGTTATGGACAAAATGCTTTACAACATTCAATTGAAGTTGCTAATTTAACTGGACTTATGGCAGGAGAGATTGGTGAAGATGTATCTCTTGCGAAAAGAGCAGGACTATTACATGATATTGGTAAAGCAGTTGACCATGAGATTGAAGGAAGTCATGTTAGTATAGGTGTAGAGCTTGCCAAAAAATATGGGGAAAATGATGTTGTTATTAATGCAATAGCATCACACCATGGTGATACTGAAGCTACATCAGTTATATCTTCTTTAGTAGCAGTTGCTGATGCACTTTCTGCTAGTAGACCTGGGGCTCGTAATGATTCACTAGAAAACTATGTCAAGAGATTAACTCAGTTAGAAGCAGTTGCTAATGATATAGAAGGTGTTTCTAAAGCCTATGCTATGCAAGCAGGAAGAGAACTTAGAGTCATAGTAGAACCAGATGAAATAGATGATTTAGAAGCTCATAGAGTAGCTCGTGATATTAAAGAAAAAATAGAATCTACTTTGAACTATCCTGGTACTATTAAAATTACTGTAGTAAGAGAGACTAGGGCAGTTGAAGAAGCAAAATAAAAGAGTTCAAAATTGAACTCTTTTATTTTTTGTTAGTATATAAGTATATCTACCAAATTTTCTTTTTACTTTTGTAAAACCTGCTAAATTTGCAGTTCTTTGGCTTCTTTTATTTAATGAATCAATTTTTAAAATTATTTCTGATACATTATTATCTTCGTCGGAAAATATAATATTACTTATACCTATTAAAGTTTTAGTCATATAACCATGATGGTAATATTCTTTAAGTAAAGCATAGTTTAAATATACACTTTTTTTAATTACTATATTAGTAATATTTATATAGCCAATAGGTTGATTATGATTTAGATAAATAGCATAATGATTACCATATAAATTATTAGTATATAAATGATAATTCTTTAGTGTTTTTTCTTTTATAGAATATAAGAATCCATCTTTTCCTGCTACATCTTTATCATTATCTAAAGTATTAATTAGCCAAATATCTTTATCATTGTTTATATCTAGTTTTTTGATACTTAAATTTTTGTCTAAATCTATAAACATTATTTCTTTATATCCAATATTATTGGTAATATTAATGGTCTTCTACCAGTTAAATTCATGATAAATGGTATTAGGTCTAGACTTAATTGATTTTTAATGTCTGTGAAAGTTGCTTTTCTATCTTTTAATGTTTCAGTAATAACGTTACTAGCTTCTCTTTCAATTTTTCTAATTAATTCTTCATTTTCATTTACTAAGACAAAACCTCTTGTTGTAATATTAGGTTTTGTAAGTAGTGTTCTTTCTTTAGAATTGATATTAGCTATTACTACTAAAATACCATCACTAGCCATTATCTTTCTATCTCTTATAACAGCACTACCAACTTCACCAATTCTAGAACCATCTACATAAATATCATTATTTGGATAACTTTCTCCTTTGGTTATTTTGTGATTTTTTAATATTAAACTATTACCATTCTTTAGAATAAAAGTATTTTCCTTAGGGATACCACAATCTATTCCTAGATTTGCATGTTGTTTTAACATTCTATAGTCTCCATGGAATGGCATTAAGTATTTAGGTTTTAATAATCTTATCATTAACTTTAGTTCTTCTTGGTTAGCATGACCTGAGGTATGTAAATTATTCATAGTCATGTTAGTAAATACTTTAACACCTTTTAAATATAACTTGTTAATAGTTTTATGAATACTTAAAGCATTTCCAGGAATAGCACTTGATGAAAATATGACAATATCATCTGGTCTTAATTTAATTTGTTTATGAGTACCATCTGCTATTCTTGATAAGGCTGCTAGAGGTTCTCCTTGGGAACCAGTACATAGTATTGTTACTTCTCCAGGCTTTAGAGTATTGGCAACTTCTGGGGATACTAATAATTCTTTATGGTCAATATAGCCACCTTTAATAGAGATATCTATATTATTTTCCATACTACGTCCAAAGACACATATCTTTCTACCATGTTGATAGCATGATTCAAATATATGCTTTAATCTGTAGATATTAGAAGCGAAAGTTGCAATAATAATACGGTTATATTTGTATTTATCAAAGATATCTATAATAGCATCATCAACACGAGATTCACTAATAGACATTCCTTCATTTAAAGCGTTAGTACTATCACTTATTAGTAAATCTACTCCTTCTTCACCAAGTTTAGCCATTTTATAAAGGTCTGCCATTGGTCCAATTGGAGTTAGGTCAAATTTAAAGTCTCCAGTTGTAACAATTCTACCATTAGGGGTAGTAATACAAATACCATGAGAATCAGGGATAGAGTGAGTAGTTCTAATAAACTCTACTTCCATGTACTTGAATTTTAATTTTGTATTTTCATCATATGCATATAAATTATCATATCTAATGTTTCTGTCTTCTAATTTTAATTTAATTAATTCTTTAGCTTGATTAGGGGCATAGATAGCAGGAATTTTTACACTTTGTAATAAAAAAGGTATCGCTCCTATATGGTCTTCATGACCATGTGTTATTAATAGAGCTTTAATTTTATCTTCATTGTCTTTTAAAAATGAGTAATCTGGAAGGACATAATCTATACCTAAAAGTTCTCCTTCTGCAAAAGATACTCCCGCGTCTATAACAATAATTTCGTCTTCATGCATTACACAATACATGTTTTTTCCTACTTCTCCTAAGCCACCTAAAACAATTATCTTTGTTTCATCTGACTTTTTATTCATTGTTTCTCCTTTCTTTTTATAAAACCTCGAAGAACTAACCGATATAGATTATACACTATTTTTTTAGTTTTGTCTATTGCTAATAATTTAGTATTACAAATAGAAAGTATGATTAATTGTTTAAAATTATTATATTTATCTTCATTGTAATTAAAGATAGGGATTAAAAAAATGTTAGGAGATTGTTTTATATTATTACTCAAAAAAATTAAATTTAATAGATTTTAACATGATATAGGTGTTGGTTATATTAAAAAAATAGCCAACTTGTTGAATATAGATATGTAAATAAGCATAGGGAATTAGATGCTGATAGTTTTTTAATAATTATTTAGATGAAAAATATAGAGAGTTGTTAAAAGATAGTTCTGATATTATTGATAGCGAAAAAATAAAAAAATTAGTTGGTTAAACCTTCTAATTTTTTACATAGATTTTAAATTTATGGAATTGTCCAATTGATCCATAGTTTTCAGTTATGAAATCATATATTTTTTTACTTGCTTGAGTTTTTAACATTTCATTAGTAGTATCAGGAAATTCATAGTATATGACTAAAATACTTCCTTTTTTTAAATCTTTTATTTTATCTATCATTTTCTCCTCACCATTATAACCCATGTTTCCTTTAAGAGTTAAATCATATTCTGTAATTGGTAAATCTAATGTTAATTTGTATAAGTATGATTCCATTACAAAGAAATATACATTATCATATTTTCCTTTAAAATAATTTTCTAAAGCATCAATATCAGACATATACTCATTTTGTAAATAGCGATATTTGAATAAGTTATTATCATATCTAGGATTACATAGAGCATAATTAATTATTAAAGAGAAAATTGGTATTAATATAAAAATAGGGGAGAATTTAGTTATGATATTATTTACTTTAGGATATTTTTTAAGTAGGTAATATACTAGAGGAATAATAGCAGATAAAGTGTGGCTTATATTAAATAGAGGATAAGCCATTATCATAAAAACTAAAACATATAAAAGTTCAAAATCTTTTGTTTTTATATATTCTCTTATAATATAAATAACTATTAGTACTACTATAATTGTTATTATATTAAAGTTTCCATTTCCATTAGAAAAGTCTAATAGACCTAGAAAGGCATAGTTTATATAATCATATAGAGCATTATTTAAATAGAAATATCCTATTACTATTATATTTGTTATAATAACAGGAATTATTCTTTTAATAATTTTTTTAGGTTTCTTTAGGTAATAAAGAGTGGGAAGAGCAAGGAATATTCCAATACTAGATTTTGTTAAGAAAGCAAGACTTATTACGAGACCTATTAAATAATCACTTCTTTTATGCTTTTCTAAGTATATTAATAGAAATGCAAAGAAGACTATTAGGGTATTATAACCTGGGGAGGTATCGAATAGATAATAGATAAAAAAGGGAATAATAATTTTTTTATCTAATTTGTATACTACTATTAAAGTTAATAGTGCATAAAAGGAATTTATAATATAGAAGATAATCATGTTATTTCCTAGTATTTTCAGGAGTAGTCCTGTTAGAGCAGGATAAAATGGTGTTATTACCATATTAAAGTCTCTATACATAATTAGTCCATCGCTAACATTTTTGCTAAAGCCATAATTCCACATTAAATCTAAGTCTATAGGTCTATAAAAGTTATATATAAAAATTAGTATATAAAAGAATGTAAATAGAATGATTGCTTTTTTATTCTTTTTTAGTACTGCTAACATAAATATCTCTCCAATTCTTATATATAGTATATCAAAAATATTTTGAAGAATAAATTCCTTTGTTGATAAAATGTTGAAAAATAAAGGAATAATGAGTTATAAAAAAAAGAGAACGCACCATAAAATAAGAGAAAAGTTCTCTTTTTTTATTTATTTTATAGATATTCTATTTTTTTCGCACAGAA
>CAMMKE010000022.1 GCA_946497375.1 uncultured Mycoplasmatota bacterium | reverse complement strand
TTTAATTTTGAAAATTATCTAAGTTTTAACATTAAATAAATTGTAATTTAACAATCAATCTAGTTATCATGGAACAACCTATAGTAATGGTTATTTAAATAATGGAATTTATTGGTGGACTCTAACACCATATAGTTCGTCAATCGTTCGGTGTGTCGACGGCAATGGTAGCACCCACAACGCTTCGCCTTCGGGCAATTCGTATGGCGTGCGGCCATCAATAAATCTAAAATCTAGCGTTCGTATTGTAGATGGTGATGGAACAATAGATAATCCTTATCGCTTAAACGGAGATAATGATACTAATCTTTCAGGAGCAGTGTTGTCAAGTAGATATAGTGGAGAATATATAAAATTTGGAAATGATGAAAATAATCTATATAGGATAGTAAGCCACGAAAATGGTACAGGGACAAAGATAGTAAGTGCAGAACCACTAAAAAGTTCTGGGGAGTTTATAACAATGAACTTTGGAAGTAATGCAACATTTTCAAGTACAAATACAATAGGTACATTCCTAAACGGAGAATATTTAACAAGTTACGTAGATAGCAGTTATAGTTCAATGATAGAAGATAATACAACTTGGTATCTAGGAACTGTAGGAAGTGGTAGTTCCTATTCATATAAGAATGCAAAATACACAGATGCAAGTGGAACTGCAATAACCTCAAATGTAGCAGAAGCTAAAGTAGGATTATTGAGATTTGGAGAATTAATGGCAGGTCAATTTGATAGATATGGTAACAATACAGACTATTGGACTTTAACACCATATTCTTCGTCTAGCGTTCGGTATGTCCGCAGCACTGGTTACGCGTACTACAATTCGCCTTCGGGCAATTCGAATGGCGTGCGGCCTTCTGTAAATCTAAAATCTAACGTACAAATAACCTCAGGAACAGGTACTAAGTCTGACCCGTTTGTTTTATCATAGAATAAATATTATCATAGAAAAAGAGAGTTTTCTTTAGAAATAAAGGAAATCTCTTTTTATTTTCTATGATAACAATTATAGATTTAATAACTGGTTTAGTAAATCTATGTCATCATTCCAATCTGGTAAATCATCATTAATTTTTGGATTAGCTTTTTCAATTGCATCAAATTTAGATTTTTCAATAACTCTAGCATATTCCATAGTAGTATTTATAGAAGAATGTCCAAGTAATTCTTGAATGTATACAGGATTTACTCCTTTGTCTAACAAATGAACTGCTCTAGTATGCCTAAATGTATGAGGTGATATTTTCTTATTTAAAATTTTATTATATTTTAAAACTATATCCATAATAAAATTAGAGTTCATCTTACAATTACTATTATTTGATTTTTTAAATAAATAACCATTCATAACATTATTCTCTTTTATATATGAGATTAGTAATTTTTTAGTTTGTTCCATTATAGAAACAATTCTTTGTTTATTCCCCTTACCAGTTAATATAATGTATTTTTCTTCTAAATGAATATCATCTAATTTTAAATCAATAATTTCACTAGCCCTTGCTGCAGTATCATATAATAGTGTAAGTACAGTTAAATCTCTTCTTCCAATTTTAGTGGTAGTATCAATACTATCAAATAGAATTTTAAGTTCTTCTTCGGTTAAATATGTCATTATTTTTTTTATTTCTTTTTTAGACTTAATTGATAATATTCTTCTTATATTATCTATATTATCAATTTCATCAATTGCACAATACTGATAAAATGATTTTATTGAGGCCAGTCTTTGATTTCTAGTTTTAATACTATTTTTCTTTTCATCTTCCAAATAATTTAAAAAATCAATAATTATTTCCCTAGTTACTTTATTAAAGGTAATATCTTTTAGTTTAAATTTTTTAATATTCACTAAATAATCAATAAGTAATTGAAATGTTTTTCTATAAGAACGAATAGTATGAAGAGACATATTTCTTTCTACATTTAAATATTTGCCTAAAAAGTTTGATAAGTAAAATGAAAAATCTTTATTCATAATCATCACCACTTTCTGGTATTAAATATCCAAGTTCTTTTTCAGAAATACTATTAACTGTTCTTAAAATATCTTTATTAATGTGGAAATAATAAGATAAAGAATTTAAAGTTTTGTGCCCTAACTGAGCCCCTAAAATAGGTAAAATAGAATTAATATCTTTACCTTTTTTAATTGCTCTATCAATATTGTGTACAACAAAAGTATGTCTTAAATCGTGTAATCTTGGTCCTTTATCAGTAATTTTAATATCAGAAATAGTTAAGACTTTTTTAAAGTAATTTTCAATAGTTCCTTCTGATACTTTAAAAATCAATTCATCAGGATGTTTATTTAAATAAAATTTTGAAATAAATTTAGTTATTTCATCATTTAATTTATCTGAAATGGCCACATATCTCTCTTCATTATTTTTAGTATCAGTCAATTTAAATAAAGATAATTCTTTAATATAATTTTTGATTTTAATGTTTAATACTTCACCAATACGCATGCCTGTTTGATAAAGAATTTTTATAATTAATGGATAAATTATTTGTCTATAATATGTATAATGATAATTTTTTAAAGGCTTATTAAGGTTAGAAAAAATTAATTTTATTTCATTATATGAAAATATATATGGAATAAAGTTATTATGATTTTGTGGATACAGTTTAGTAGGAATTTGATAACAGTCTATATTTTTTTGTGTTTTTAAGTAATAACAAAATTCTCTAAATACACCCATATTTCTTGCGATAGTATTTGAAGATAAATTAGAATTAATTCTTGCATAATCTAAAGTAACTTCCTTAGTTATTTTTATAATGTTATTTTGAATTAAATAAGTTATAATTTCTTTAAGTACAATTTCACCAGTTTTATATTTATAACCACAAAAGTGTTTATATTGAATAAATTCTTTAAATAGTGTATTATAATCTTGCATTATTCATCTACCTCCAGACAAACTTTTTTAAGATTTTTAGTATCAATTTTAATATAAGTAGAAGAGGTAGTATTTATATCTGAGTGACCTAAAACAGATGAAATAATGTGAATAGGAATATCATTATCTAACATATTTGTAGCGAAACTATGTCTTAGATTATGAATTCCTTTTTTTATATTTTCTTCTAAATTACATTTTTCAAAATATTTATTAAAATTATTAAATTGTTCCATCTTTTCAAATGGATATTTCATTTTAACAAATAGATATTCATTATTACATTTTGGCCTTGAATTTTTTATATAATTAATAATTGCCCATCCAACTTCTTTAGATAAAGGGAGTATATTTAAATTATTAGTTTTAGGTTGAATAACATTTAACTTATAATTCTTCCAATCAATATCTTTTAACTTAATATTTAAAATATCGCTTATTCTAAGACCAAGTCTTGCGGCTATTAATATTATTGTATAATTTCTAATATCAATTTTTCTTTCTTTAGGGATACTTTCAAGTAATTGTTCTATATTTTCTGTTTTTAAGTAAGTTGGTAGTTTTCTTTTTCTACTTTTCTTTATTTTTGGAATATAACAAGATAGATCTTCTAATATAATATCTTCAATAAATAAATAATTTAAAAAATCTCTTAAAACATAAAAATTTCTTCTTTTAGAAATATTACCTTTATCAATAGTTTTATTTATAAAATCTACTACAAATGTTTTAGAAAAATTATCTAATTCATTTAAACCATTTTTATAAAAATAGGATAATAAATTTATTAAATATCTTTTTTTAATTATTATACTATTATTGCTATTTTGCCTTACATTTTTCAAATAGTCTAAATAATTATCTAAAACTACATTCCAATTACTAGGATAATCAGAATATAAAGAACTAGGTAATGATCTTTTTTGCATAAAGATTTTATAAGTATCAAAATCATCAAGTATTCTTTTAGATCTCATTAATTGCTGATAAAGTGATCTAGATTTATTTGTGTAACTATTTACATCAAATTTATAATAATCTAAAAGAAAGTCTATATAATCTTTTTCATTATATACAAAACTATTTGTACTCTTCCAATAAATGAACTTATTCCAGATTCTTAGATATTCATCCATAGTAGAAATAGAAAATCCAATTCCTAATGCCGCCTTTCTAATATTTTTGATTTGTGTTTTAAAATCTAGTGTATTCATTCATACACACTCCTTTCTTTACTGGTACTTTGCCAGTAGAAAGTATTATAATTGTTATCATAGAAAATAAAAAGAGATTTCCTTTATTTCTAAAGAAAACTCTCTTTTTCTATGATAATATTTCCTCTATGATAATACATATTATCAATGTTCTATGATAATATGTTTTATCAGGGAATTAATATTATTAGGGATCCCTAATAATTTGTTCTTACTCTAGGTAGTTAGATGTCAGTAATCTAGAAAATGTATTTCCTAGATTACTGACTAATTAAATTTTGCTATAATTAGTTTAAATAAGCAACAAATTAGTTGCTTTTTCTCTTGACATAATCTATCTATTATGATACTTTATAGATAGAAAAACAACTTTAAAATAGATGGGGAAAGAAGAATAATAGAGAATACTAAATTAAGTACTGCTAAAAAACAAGGTGCTAAAGAAAGAGAAAAATCTATTGCTAAATCAATGCTCACCAAAAAGATGGATATACCTTTAATAAGTGAACTAACTGGACTATCTAAAAATCAGATAACTATGTTGATGTAGAAAAAATTTAAATACTAAAAAACTTGGTTGCATAATTAATCCCCATAGCAAAACTATGGGGAATATTTAGTCAGTTCCTTTAGTCATTATTCTTAACTTATCATAATTCTCTAATCCTTTAGAACTGCCTTCAGGTAGTAGATATATATAATAAGCTTTTAATCGTGGTCTTATAACTTTTTCCGTTCTAATACTTGGATATATTGCTAGTATATTATTCTCTTTATCAGTAACGACTATATCTAACTTTTGACAGAAAAAATATGTATTAATCATTTTCTTTTTAGGATAACATAGTCCTTTTTTTATAGGATAAAGATAAAATCGAAAGCTTTTTAATCTATCTGTAAATTTAGTAACTGTTTTAAACATAATTTTCTTATTACCATTCTTAATATACTTTTCCATAAGTTTTCACCTGCAACTAATATATCATTATTTTTCACATAAATCTAGAATAAATATCATAAATGTGTTATTATAGTGAAGAAAGAAAAGAGGAGGTAATAACATGAGTGGACATTCAAAGTGGGCTACTATTCATAGAAAGAAAGGATTAATAGATGCAGCACGTGGTAAAGTCTTTCAAAAACTTGCTAAAGAATTGTATGTTGCTGCTAAGTCAGGTACACCAGACCCTGATAGTAATGCATCTTTAAGATTAGTTGTTGAGAAAGCTAAAGCTGCTAATATGCCTAAAGATAATATAGAGAAAGCTATTGATAAAGCTAAAGGAGCAGGTAATGGAGAAAATTATGAGAGTATAAGATATGAAGGATATGGACCAGGTGGCGTTGCTATCATGGTAGATTGCCTTACTGATAATCGTAATAGAACAGCTTCAGCTGTACGTAGTACATTTTCTAAACGTGGTGGTAATTTAGGTACTGATGGTTCTGTTAGTTATATTTTTGAACGTAAGGGTATTATTGTTATTCCAAGTGATTATGATGAAGATGAAGTAATGTTAACAGCCTTAGACGCAGGAGCTTTAGATATGGAAAATAATGGAGATACATACTTAATCACAACACCTAGTGATAAGTTTATCGCTGTAAAAGATGCCCTTGCTAACATTGGTGTTGCCGAATTCCTTACTAGTGAGGTTACATTTGTTCCAAATAATGAAGTTGAACTTGACGATGAAACTAAAGGCAAGGTATATAATCTAATAGAGGCTTTAGAAGATATAGATGATGTCGGGGATGTTCATCATAATATGAAAGAGGACTAAGATGTATAGTTATATTATAGGTAAAGTAACTGAAGTTATGTCTAATGCTATTGTCTTAGAAAATAATGGGATAGGATACCTTATTAATACACCTAATCCATTCTCTTTTGAAGAGGGAAACGACTATAAAGTATATTTATATCAACAGATTAAAGAAGATGAACATAGTCTATTTGGTTTTAAAACTAAAGAAGAAAAAGAACTATTTTTAAAACTTATTGGGGTTAAGGGACTTGGACCTAAGATGACTCTACCTATTATTGCCACAGGCTCAATTAATGGTATTAGTGATGCGATTAATAGAGAAAATATTCTTTATCTAAAGAAGTTCCCTAAGATAGGTGAGAAACTTGCTAAACAAATGATACTTGACTTAAAAGGTAAACTTGATGATTTAACTACTGGGGATGAAATTGTTAAAGATACAAGTGAAGAGTTAAGAGAAGCTTTACTTGGACTTGGTTATAAAGATAAAGAGATTAAAAGTATAATTTTGAAAGTAGATAATTCTTTAAGTATAGAAGACCAAATAAAAGAAGCCTTAAAATTATTATTAAAGTAGGTGATTAAATGGAACGTGTTGTAACTAGTGAAGAGTTAGAAGATGATGGTGTTGTTGATAATACTATTAGACCTGAAATATTAGATGAATATATTGGGCAAAGTGAAGTTAAAGAAAATATTAGAGTCTTTATAGAAGCTAGTAAGATAAGAGGAGAAGTATTAGACCATGTTTTATTATATGGTCCTCCTGGACTAGGTAAAACTACACTTGCCTTTATTATTGCAAGAGAACTTGGTGTTAATATTAAAACTGCTAGTGGTCCATCAATTGAAAAAAGTGGGGATTTAGCAGCGATACTATCAACTCTTGAACCAGGAGATGTCTTATTTATAGATGAGATTCATAGAATGCCAAGATATATTGAAGAGATACTTTATCCTGCTATGGAAGACTTTACTTTAGATATAATAATCGGTGGGGAAGGAAGTTCTCGTAGTATTAAAATAGACCTACCTCCATTTACTTTAGTTGGAGCGACAACAAGAGCAGGAGATTTATCTGCACCGCTTAGAGACCGTTTTGGTATTATTTCTAAATTAAAATTTTATACAACAGAAGAGTTAACAGAAATTATTAAAAGAACAAGTAGAGTCTTAGATATGCCAATAGATGATGAAGCAGCAGTTGAACTTGCTAAAAGAAGTAGAGGAACCCCAAGAATTGCTAATCGCCTTTTTAAAAGAGTTCGTGACTTTGCTCTAGTAGATAAAAAAGAATCTATTGATTTAGAAGTAATGGAAAAAGCTTTGGAGAGACTAAAAGTAGGTAAAAGCGGATTAGATGAGACTGACCATCAATTATTAAGAGCGATTATTGAACGCTTTAATGGGGGCCCTGTAGGAATAGATGCTCTAGCTTCTTCAATTGGGGAAGAAACATCAACAATAGAAGATGTTATAGAGCCATATCTATTACAAGAAGGATACTTAAAAAGAACAAGTCGTGGTAGAATGGTAACAGAAAAAGCTTATAAAGAATTAAATATAAATTACCAAGGAGGACTTTTTGGAGTTGATTTAGATGTATAATGAATTGATTGATTTTTTAGAAAAAGAGATACAAATAAATACTTATAATAAAGAATTAGTGCCTTTTTGGTTTGATAATTTAGAAAAAAGTAAAAGTTTTGATGATGATAGAAAAGATATTATTCTTAAAGTGAATGAGCTTTATTTGAAACAAAAGAAATCTAAACATACAGAGTATCTTGCTCTTTTAGGTCTAATATCATTTTTAAATAAAATAACTAACTATGATGAATATACTCTTAAAAGTCTATATTTTTTAGGCTTCTACTTAAGTGATTATGATAGTGTTGAACTTGAAAGTTTTGTTAATGCTAAAATATCACCTAAGATAATAAATATAATTTCTGAAAAAGTAGATAGTTTATATGAAAAAAGTAGTTATTTAGATTATTATCATGATAAAGATAAAGAAATATTAGATGATTTTGATAATAAGAGTAGTAATGAAATAAGAGAAAAAATATGTTTTGATGAAAATGCCAGTTTTGATAGGGGGTATACTCATGAAATTAGAAGAATTTGATTATAATTTACCAGAAGAGTTAATTGCGCAGACGCCAATAAAACAAAGAGATGCTTCAAGGCTTATGGTGCTTGATAAGAAAACAGGAGAAATTGAACATAAACATTTTTATGATATTATAGATTATCTTAATCCAGGGGACACTTTAGTTTTAAATGATACTAAAGTCTTACCTGCTAGATTAATTGGTGAGAAAGTTAGTACTAAAGCAGTTATTGAAGTTTTGTTACTAAAGAATGTTGAAGGTGATACTTGGGATACTTTAGTTAAGCCTGCTAGACGTATTCATGTAGGGGATGTTGTATCTTTTGGTGAGGGGTTATTAAAGTTAACATGTACTGAAGTTAAAGATGAAGGTATAAGAGTATTTGAGGCAAGTTATGAAGGAATATTCTATGAACTATTAGATAAACTTGGTACTATGCCACTACCACCATATATTCATGAAAAACTAGAAGATAAAGATAGATATCAGACAGTATATGCTAAAGAAGTAGGTAGTGCCGCTGCTCCTACTGCAGGACTACATTTTACAAAAGAGTTACTTGAAAAAATAAAAGAGAAAGGTATAAATATCGTATATCTAACTCTTCATGTTGGTCTTGGTACTTTTAGACCTGTTAAAGTAGAAGATGTTACGAAACATAAGATGCATAGTGAGTTTTATTCTTTAAGTAAGAGTGTTGCCGATACTTTAAATAAAACAAGAGAAAATGGTAAAAGAATAATTGCTGTTGGAACAACTTCTACTAGAACATTAGAGACAATATATCAAAAGTTTGGAGAGTTTAGAGAAGATAGTGGCTTTACTGATATCTTTATCTATCCGGGTAAAGAGGTTAAGAGTATAGATGGTCTTATTACTAATTTTCATTTACCTAAATCAACTTTAATCATGTTAGTATCTGCTATAGCAGGAAAAGATAATATCTTAAATGCTTATAATATTGCTGTTAAAGAAAAATATAGATTCTTCTCCTTTGGAGATGCGATGTTTATAAAATAATATCTAAGATTGGTGTTACCACTTATTTAGAACATCAGTTATAATTAAGATCAGAGAAACTTTAGAAGTCTCTGGTTATTTATTGAGTAATCACTCACAAAGATGTTGGCTAATGTAAGTAATTACCAATTTATTTGAATAAACTGTTGAAAAACTTGATTTTATCAGATATAATAAGAGACGTATTGGAGGAAGAAATATGGAAAAGAAAGAAACTAAAAAAGAAACAAATAAGAAAAATTATCATAATATTGAAATAAAAGTAGAAGGAAAAGAGTGGACTGATGCTGTTGATAAGGCTTTTAAAGATAGAGTTAAAAAGGTTGAAGTAGACGGTTTTAGAAAAGGTAAATGTCCTAAGAATATCTATGATAAGAAGTTTGGACAAAACTATTTATTAGATGCAGCTGACTTAGTAATTCAAGATGCTTATACTAAAGCTTTAAAAGAAAATGATTTAGTACCAGTAGTACAACCTGAGCCTAATTTAAAGAGTTTAGATGAAAATAGTGTTACATTTACTTTTAAAATTATAACTAAACCAGAAGTTAAGATTAAAAAATATAGAGATTTAGGTGTTAAGCCTAATGAAGTTAAAGTAACAAAAGAAGAAATAGATCATGAAATAGATCATTTACTTGAAAGATATGAGGAATTAGTTAATAAAGATGAAAACGGTAAAGTTGAAAACGGTGATGTTGCCGTTATTGACTTTGAAGGATTTAAAGATGGAGAGCCTTTTGAAGGTGGTAAAGGAGAAAACTATTCTTTAGAAATAGGTAGTGGAACATTTATTCCTGGTTTTGAAGAACAATTAATTGGTATGAAGTCAGGTGATGAGAAAGATATTAAAGTAACATTCCCTAATGATTATATGGAAGAGTCTCTAAAGGGACAAGAAGTTACATTTAAAGTAAAAGTACATGAAATTAAAACTAAAGAAAAAAGAGAATTAGATGAAGATTTCTTCTTCGATCTTGGTATTGAAGGTGTTAATGATGAAATGAGCCTTAGAAAAGAAATAGAAGCTAATATAAAAGCTAATAAAGATATGGAAGAAGAAAATAAATATATCGATAAACTACTTGAAGAAGTATCTAAGAATGTAGAAGTTGATATTCCTGAAGAAATGGTTAATGAAGAAGTAGATAGATTACTTAGAAGAACAGAACAACAAATGGCTATGCAAGGAATTAGTTTAGATTTATATTATCAAGTTACTAAATCTACTGAGAAAGATTTAAGAGATCAACTTGAAAAAGAAGCTTATCAAAATGTATTATATCGTTTAATGCTTGAAGAGATTATGAATATGGAGCATATTGAAGTAAGTGAGAGTGATGCTATGGAAGAAGCTAAAAGACTAGCAGAACGTTATAATATGGAACTAGATGACTTCTTAAACGAGTTTGGTGGTATTGAAATGGTTCAATATGACCAAGAGATGAGAAAAACTATTGAATTGTTAAAAGAATTAAATAAATAGTTGATACTTTTTAAAATATTTGGTAAAATTACTAAAGAAAAAAGGAGGGATAACTTATGGCAAAAAAGCTTGGACATAGACAAAAGAAGACTTTTGTATGCTCAGTTTGTGGTAATGAGAATTATAGAGAAGAGAAAAATGTAAATAATACTCCAGGAAGAATGGAGATTAGTAAATATTGTAAATTCTGTGGTAAACACACAACTCATAAAGAGAAGAAATAATAATATAACAGTCATTTAATGACTGTTTTAAGTCTATAAGAAAGGAGTAAGTAAAATGGTTAATTCAAATGATTTTAAACCAGGTATGACTATTCAATTTGAGGGAGGAATCTATACTATAATTGAAAGTCAACATGTTAAACCAGGTAAAGGTGCTGCTATAGTAAAAGCTAAGATGAAAAACTTAAGAACAGGTTCTATTGTAGAGAAAACATTTAATGCAGGTGTTAAAGTAGAAACAGCACATATCTCTAAGAAAACTATGCAATTCTTATATAGTATGGGAGATACATATTATTTTATGAGTATGACTGACTATGAACAAATAGAACTTGATAAGAGTGTTATAGGGGAAGATGCTAAATACTTAAAAGAAAACTTAGAAGTAGAAATTACTTTCTTTGAAGGTGAGATGTTAGGATTATCTTTACCAGATAAAGTTGTTATGAAAGTAGTTAAGACAGAAGATGCTGTTAAAGGTAATACAACTAGTGGTGCTATGAAAAATGCAGAATTAGAGACAGGTATGACTATTCAAGTACCATTATTTATTAAACAAGATGAAGATATCTTAGTTAGTACTAAAGATGGTAAATATGTATCTCGTGCATAAAACAGTAACTAGTTGTTATTGTTTTTCTTTGCTTTATATTAAGTTAGCAAATTTGTCATGGAAAATTAATGTTAGGTCAATTTGAAAAGTATTACGGAAATGGAAGCAATTAAACGTATTAACAACAGGTTATTGGATTTTAACACTATCTAGTATGTTTTACATGGCCCACATCGACGGCTTTGGCAATGTGGGTAACTATAGTCCGGTTAACACGATATTGAGGTTAGCCCCATTCTAAAATTAAAATCAAATATTATAATAACATCAGGAAGTGGAACAAAAAAATCCATTTCAATTATCAAGGAATTAATATTATTTGGAATCTCCAATAATACGATATTTTTCTTCAATAAAATACTAAATTGATAGATATTTTTAGCAATATTTGTCAGTTTTTTCTTTCCTTTTGACATATAAATGCTATAATATTATTAGTTTGGTAGGAAAGGTGTGGTATCTTTATGGATTTTACCTTTAATAGTAAAGAAGAATTATATCAGATGATAGAACCTGCTTTAGATGCTAAGAAAAGTGAATTAGATAGACTTGGGTATCGTCATATTCATAAAAACGATGTTTGGAACTATCTAATACTAACTAAATGGTCTAAAGCTCATAATTTAGAACTCAGTGATATAGTTAGTGATATTTTAAATTGTGATAATAAGCTATTAAATAAATATCTTAAAGATAATCTTGCCAAAAGAGATAATATAGAAATCATTTAGAAACATAATCGGAGGTATGTCATGAAGAAAGATAAGAAAATTAAAGAAAAAAAGATAAAAAAAGAAAGAGGTCATATGGCTAAAGAGAAGAAAAGTATGTTATTAAAGACAGGACTATTAGTAGTAATCGCTGCCATAGTATGCTTTTTAATAGTACCATTATTTAAGTCATTAAACTTTGGCCTTGATTTACAAGGAGGCTTTGAAATACTTTATGAAGTTAGTCCTATTGATGGAAGTAAAATGACTAAAGATAAGTTAAATGCAACTTACAAAAGTATGCTTAAACGTATTGATACTTTAGGTGTTAGTGAACCTGAAATAACTTTAGAAGGTAACGATAAGATTAGAGTTAAGCTTGCAGGTGTTACTAATAAAGATGAAGCGAGAGAGACTTTGTCTACTGTTGCAACATTAACTTTTAGAGATAGTGAAGATAATTTACTAATGTCTAGTGATGTCTTAGAAGCAGGAGGGGCTAGACTTACTACAGATCAAAATGGTAGACCTGCTGTTAGTTTAGCAGTTAAAGATAAAGATACTTTCTATAAAGTAACTAATGCTGTTAAAGATTATGAAAATAACGTCATAGTTATTTGGCTAGATTATAATGAAATGACTGATTCTTATGCTAGTGAAGCTAGTATGTGTGGAACAAGTGAGAGTAATTGTATAAGTGCAGCGACTGTTACTCAAGGTTTTGCTAGTGATGTTATTATTCAAGGTAACTTTACAGAAGAAGAAGCTAGTAATTTAGTTGATTTAATTAATTCAGGAAGTCTTCCTGCTAAACTTACAGAAATATCTAGTAAGACAGTAGGAGCTAGTTTTGGAGATGCAACCCTTACTATGACAATGTATGCAGGTATTGCTGGTGTTCTTGCTATTATTATATTACTTATTGGTATTTATAATTTTGCAGGTATTATTTCTGCTGTGTCTATACTTTTATATACCTTATTCGTATTTGCTTCATTCTGGTTGATAGGAGGAGTCCTAACTCTTCCTGGTATTGCCGCTTTAATACTTGGTATAGGTATGGCAGTTGATGCTAATGTTTTAACATATTCTCGTATTAAAGAAGAACTACTTAAAGGAAGAAGTTTAGAGACAGCCTTTAAAAATGGTAGTAAAGCTAGCTTTGGAACAATTCTTGATGCTAACCTTACAACCCTTTTAGTTGCCATTATCATGTTCTACTTAGGTGAATCTAGTGTTAAAGGTTTTGCAACTATGTTAATTATCAATATCATTGTAACAATGGTTACTATGGTCTTTATTACAAGATTCTTAATGAAGATGTTTGTTAAAACAAAATACTTTGATAATAAATTAAACTTATTTATAGGTGTCCATGAAGAGAATATTAAAGAAGAAAAGAAAAAAAGCACATATAATTATCTTGGATTAAGTAAATTTTTTGCAACCTTTAGTTTAGTAGTAATTATTGCTTCAGTTGTTATGTTTACTTTTAAAGGAATGAATTTAGGAATAGATTTTCAAGCAGGTAGTGATATAACACTTGCTACAACAGAAGTTAGTGAAAAAGACTTAAGAAGTGATTTAAAAGAGTTAAAACTTGATGAAGTAAGTATAGATATTACTAGTAGTGAGACTGATATTAGAGTAAGTGATGAGTTAAAAGAAGATGAGATTAATAAAGTAGAGAGTTATTTCTTAGATAAGTATAATGCTAGTGTCGATATTGGAGTTGTTTCTAATGTCGTTAAACAAGACTTAATTAAGAATGCCATATTCTCAATAGTTATCTCTTTAATAGGAATAATCCTTTATATCACCTTTAGATTTAAATTTAGTTATGGTATTTCATCAGTTATCTGTTTAGTACATGATGCCTTAATGATGGTTGCAAGTGTTATCCTTTTAAGAGTAGAAGTAAATTCAATGTTTATTGCAGCGGTACTTGCCATTATTGGATATTCTATAAATAATACAATAGTTGTCTTTGATAGAGTAAGAGAAAATTTAAGAAAGAAAGATAAAGAAAACCTTAATAAAGAAGAACTTAAAGATGTAGTTAATATAAGTATTAAAGAAACTATGGCTAGAAGTATTTATACATCATTAACTACCTTACTTCCAGTAATTGCCTTACTTGTTATGGGAAGTAGAGAAATATTAACCTTTAATGTAGCGATGATAGTAGGATTAATCGCTGGTACTTATTCATCATTATTACTTGCAGGCTGGCTTTATGTGTTCTTTGCAAGTAAGAAGAAAAATAACAATAAAAAGAGAAAAGTAGTTAAAGAAGTTAGTGAAAAGACTATTAAAGGTATAAATGATTAAAGTTAAGTAAAGGGGTGAAAGACGTGAAAAAAGATACTATTACAATAGATGATTTAATGGATAAAGTAGACTCTTATATAAAAGACCCTAAAGAGAGAGAAAAGATACTTGATGCTTATTACTATGCTAAAGAAAAACATGCGGGACAGTATCGTAAGAGTGGGGAGGAATATATTATTCATCCCCTTAATGTTGCTATAATACTTACTTCAATTTATTCAGATAGTGAGTGTTTAGTAGCTGGGCTTTTACATGATGTAATAGAAGATTGTGATGTAGATATAGATGAGTTTAAAGAAAAGTTTGGTCTTACTGTCTATAAACTAGTAGATGGAGTTACTAAGTTAGGTAGACTTCACTTTTCTACTGATAATGAATACTTAGTAGAGTACTATAAAAAGATAATTGTTGGGATGAGTGAAGATGTTAGAGTTATTATTGTTAAACTTGCAGATAGACTTCATAATATGAGAACTTTATGGGCAACACCAGTTGAAAAACAAAAGAAAAAGTCTAAAGAAGTCCTTGAAATCTTTGCCCCTTTAGCTCATCACTTAGGTATTCATAAAATTAAAAGTGAACTAGAAGACTTATCACTTCGTTATTTAAAACCAACTGTATTTTATGATATTGCCGATAAACTTAATAAGACTAAAGCAGAACGGGATACTTATGTTTATGAGATGCAAGAAGAAGTAACAGAACTATTAAATGAACATCATATCCCTCATCAGATAAAGGGGCGTGCTAAGAGTATTTATAGTATCTATAATAAACTAGATAAAGGTAAGAAATTTAGTGATATCTATGATTTACTGGCTTTAAGAGTTTTAGTAGATACTGAACAAGACTGTTATCTTGCTCTTGGCCTAATTCATTCTAAGTTTAGACCACTACCTAAACGTTTTAAAGACTATATCGCTATGCCTAAGCCTAATATGTATCAGTCCCTTCATACAACCGTCTTTGGTATTGATGGTTATCTATTTGAAATACAAATTAGAACTTATGAAATGGATGAAGTTGCCGAAAACGGTATTGCATCTCACTGGGCTTATAAAGAAAATGGTGGTAGTAAAAAAGTTGCTAATCTTCAGTCTTTAACTACCCAAAAGCTTCAATTCTTTAAAGAGATAATGGAACTTGAAAATGACAAAATGAGTAGTGAAGACTTTGTTAGTTCTGTTAAAGATGAAGTTTTAAATAATAATATTTATGTTTTTACTCCTAAAGGAGATGTCTTTGAACTTCCTAAAGGAGCGACTCCATTAGACTTTGCTTATAAAGTTCATAGTAAAGTAGGAGAGACTACAGTTGGGGCTTTTGTTAATGGAAATATTGTTCCTTTGGATTATGAGTTAAAGAGTAATGATATCGTTAAAATAAATACTAATAAAAGTGCCCATCCCTCAAAAGAGTGGTTAAATATCGTTAAAACTACAGGGGCACGTAATAAGATTAAGAGTTACTTCAGTAAAAATGAAAAAGAAGTTCTAGTAGAACGAGGAAAAGAGTTCTTAGAAAAAGAGTTAAGGAAAAGAAAAATACCTCTTAATGACTTTTATAGTGATGAGAAGATTAAAGAAGTATATAAAACTCTAAAAATAGATAATCTTGATGACTTATACTATGATATAGGTAGTGGTAAACATAC
>CAMMKE010000021.1 GCA_946497375.1 uncultured Mycoplasmatota bacterium | reverse complement strand
TATATTTAATATTATTATCATCTAAAAACTTTTTAGCTTTCCTGCAAGTACTACACTTTGGATATTCTATAAATAAATACATATTAGTCCCTCTTTCCTTCTTTATTATACTAAAAATCAGGTGAAAAGAAAAGTAAGTTATAATACTTACTAATCATTTAATTACTATTTTTCCATAATATTAAGTCATTTTTTACCTCAGTAACATTATTATATCTAGAATTAATCATTTTATAAAAAATAATTTCAAGATCATCACTTATATCATCAACATCATAACTTATTAATAAATTATCACTTTTTTTCTCATTTATTAATTCATTTAAATTATTATAATTAAATGCTTTTTTATTTGTAATCATTTCATATAATATAATACCTAAAGCATATATGTCAAAATTATATGTAACCTTTTCTTTTCTTAATTGTTCAATAGAGCAATAGGACACACTACCATAATCTGTTTTACCACCTACAAATTGAGCTGTACCATAATCTATAATATATATATTCTTATTATTAGAAATTAAAATATTACTAGGTTTCAAATCACAATGAACAATAAAAAGATTATGTAACATCTCTATTTTTTCTATTATTTTAATGAAAATATCTATTTTCTCATATAAGTTGTCAAATTTATAATTATTTAATGTTACACCATCTATATATTCATAAATAACATAATAAGGATTCTTATTATTAAAAAATAATATTTTAGGAACAAACGAAAATTCCTTTATCTTTTGCCATATATACAATTCATTATCTAACATCTTTATTAAATCTTCATCATATTTTATTAACTCTTTTTTTAATACTAATCTATTCTCATATGAAAAAGAGGTATAGATATATTTATTAACTTCTTTTTTATCTACCATTTTGTTTATGCTTATCTACCTTTTCTAATATGTCTTTTTGATTAAAAAGAGTTAAATCATTTTCATCTCTACTAATATTTTTAGCAGCATAATCTACTATTCCTATACCTGGTATTTCATAGTCAATATATATAACTTCATAACTAGAATCTTCTCCTTTTAATTTAACAATATCTCCAACTTCTAATTTTTCTTTAAAAGATAAATTTTTTTGTAAAGACTTTATGTATTGCTCATTATCAGCAACTTTATTACCATTTTCATCTTTAAATATTAAATCATTAAAACTAAAATTATCCATTATGACCTCCATTCTCTATAATATTTCTTATACTATTGTAAACATTTCTTGTATTATATTTATTATAGAAGTTAATTAAGTAATCAGAAACACCAAGTTTCTTTAATTCTACAATGTTATCTAATTGTTCTTTAGTATATTTTTGTTCAAGCATATTATCTGTCATTTCTTTATTTCCTCGTATTTCTTGAATTTGATAAGATGATTTTATTAATTTAGTAGCAAGTTCGTTTCGTAAATATTTCTCGTTCAAGTTACCTGGAAACCTAACTCTATCTAAGGCATCAGCATCTTTTAAAATAGTAGCAATTCTATATACATCATTAGCATCGCTATTACTAATGTTATATTTACTAAATATTCTATTAATATCTGCATTAGTATCACTTGCTTCATGATACTCTATTACTGCTGCTATTTTATTAAGTTCTTCTTCACTATAGTTATTCTCTAATTCTTTCATAGCTTTAATAGCACTAAGTTCAGCATGATTAGTATCAGTTTGAAGATTTACTCTACCTGAATCATGAAATTTAGCAGCTTCTATTAATATATTCATTTGATCAATGCTTAATCCTAGTTCTTCTCCCATATACATTGAATAAAATAGTACTCTTTCAACATGATCTATATTATGTTCAGGAATATTAATATTATAAATATCATTGCTTTTTAAATATCTAACCTCGCTTTCAAATCTTCCTAATAAACCTTTTTCTTTAAATGAATTCATTACATCATAAAGATCTATTTGTTTTTGTGCTAGAGAACTAGACTTAGAAACAAAATTATTATAGTAGCTTAGTGATTGATTTTTACTCTTAATTTTTTCTAAATTAAGACTAGATACAACAGACTTTTCCTGAGGTATTAATCTGGCTCTTATTTTTATTTGCCCAGTATTTTGATCTATCTTAGGATAGGATATAATTTCAAATTCATTATTACGTCCTAATAACAATTCTTGCTGATTATAGTTTTTAATACCTGTAAACTTTTCTAGATAGGCAGCTTTAGTTCCTTTAGGTACTTCTATTTCTAGTGATATACGTCTAGTACTAAAAATTTTTTTAGGTATAAGTGAAGTACTCATAAAAGCTTGATCATTAAATCTTTGACCAATATTAAAAGTATTAATTCTATTACCATCTAAATATAAGTCATCTATACCACGATATACTAAAATATCATCTTTTAAAGGTTCTGATTTTTCAATAATGTTATCCATAGCTTGGACATATTCGTCAACATTAATATACTTGAATAATTCGTTAAATTTACCGGTATAATTTATGGATTTGAATAGATATTCGTTAATTGATGACTTTTTCTTACCATTAAAAATGCCACCTTTAAAATTAGTAATCGCATGTCTTAAGTATGCTGTTACTGCCGGACCAGCTACTAAAGTATATGCTTGAATCAAGTCTTTTTCAGTCTCAGTATAACTGTTTCCAATTTTATCAAGAATTTGTAACTTTTTAAAAGTCTTTTTATCTTTTCTAGATAAATATTTAAGATAATCTTTATAGTCAATATCTCTAACAGATTCATGCGACATGTTAGCATAGGCAATTTTTATTTCTGGATTATCAGTAGTATTAGCAATTATTTCTAATTGATTTAGAAGAAATTGATTAGCATCATTAAAATAATTGGCAATATCATATTTATCCTGAAAAACTTTAGCATCAGCATTAATTGAATGTTCAATTGATGAAGTTAACTTAGCAGTTATCTCACTTCCTTCATCTATATTAGGCAATTTTTCAGTTATTTCAATTCCTTCATTATAACTATTTCTTCTACCTATCAGTAACCTATCATAATTTTCTTCTGATATATAACCTTTCATTAATAAATATCGCTTCATATCAGTAGTATTTAAACCATCTAATTTTTTAAATAATATAAAAGTAGCTGCAGCTAATTCTTCTTTATCTCCAGTCTTAATATAATCTTCTAAATATTTTATAGCGTTTTCTTTACCACAATTTTCACTCATTTCATTAAATAAATTATCTAAATATCTAGAAGTACGTGGATTCATAAATATAAAGCTACCACTTTCTTCATTCTTTTTATTGCTAGAATCCTCTTCTTTAATATTATTATCAATCTTTTCATGTTGTTCATTAGACCTTGTATTATTAAAAATAGAATGGACTCTTTCTTTAATACCCATAGGATTTATTGCTTTCTCAAATTGACTGACTAGCCCACTTATTTTAGAATTTCCAAAAAAATGTCCTAACCTTTTAGATAATTCAGTATATGCCCCATCATAAACATACCTATCAAAAATACTTCTTATAGTATCAGGGTCATTATTCAAATAACTATCTAATAAAATATCATTTTCACCATACCGTTCATAAAGTGCATTATCTATTCTCTCCCACAATCTTATTCCTACATCATCATAATTATAAGAATAAATTTTTTGATCATAATGTTTTGATGCTAAATAATCAGTTAAACATTCATTTGAAAGAATATTATTAATACCATCTGGATAAAACTCAAGTATTCCTGAAACTATTCTTTTTGTGCCTTCAGATGTTTTAACAGTTAAATTTCTAAGCTCTGAAAACTTGTGAAATAATTCATGTATAACGGTATGCATACTTGCATTTGATGGATAATACACATTATGATTTTTATCTACGAAGCCACGAACATCACTACTATGGCCCCTTTTTTTAACAAATTCTTCCCATTCATTAGCATCTATAATGTTAACATCATCAACAATACTGTCAATATATGATTTTTTAAATTTTCCCTTTAAAGCTTTATAAAAAACATCCTTAACTCTTTTTGCATCCCATATATCAGCATCATTTTCTTCAGTAGCAGAACCCATTAAAGCTCTTATATCAGATTCAAGAAATTCAATATTATCTATACCTGCAGAAGTAACCTTATCAATAATACTTTCAGTATTTATAGCATTAGAAGTAGAAAGAGCCATATTTTTGCTTCCTTCAGTAATTTTCTTAATTGCACTTAATCCTGGTATATTTAAAGATTTTATTGATTTAGATATTTTTTCTGCTATACTTTTACTTACACTTTCTTGGATAACAGATGAATTAATAGCAGATATAGAGTCTTTTACCTCACTAGTTAAATTACTGACATCTTCATTAACCGTATTTGTTATATTACTTTCTATATTACTACTTCCAGTTCTATTACTAACTTCACCACTTATAGCTGATGGACTATTCATAATTCCACCAATTATTGCACCATAAATAAAACTCTTTAAAGCATCACCATTTAACTGGTCACCTTCTATTTGTTCTCCTAAGACTGTTCCTCTTAAGGCTGCATCTACATATTCTTGAGTCCACTCTTCTGTTCCTTCTTTTAAGACTGACTTTCCTAAGTCTTTTAATGAACTTACTTTAATATCACTTAATCCCGGTATTGCTCCTAAATATTTCTCTAGTGTTGCTTCTGATGTTCCTGATAATACTCCATAGAACACTGCATCTCTTATACTTGCTCCATTTACTAAAGCTTGATGATAACTATTTCCTCCTGCTGATGCTCCCATCAAAAATGCTCCTGCTGCTGGAGTTAATAACATCCCTGCTGCCATACTTGGTAACATATTTCCAACACTCATACTTATCTCATAATTATTATCTAAAAAATTAGCAAACTCTTTATCACCACTTAGTGCTTCTAATATATATAAACTCTCATACTCTTCAACACTATATACATCACTAGATTGATGCCAGGCTGCTAGTCCTAAGAAGAATGACTGGGCTCCATCTCCTAAACCCTTACCTGTAACTTTAAAATGATTCATTATATCTTCATAATTATAATTACCATTCTCATCTTTCTCTAAACCTGCTAAAAACTCTTCAGCTTTCTTTTGTCCTGCCAATTGATTTATTTGGTCTTCTATATCTTCAAGATATTTATTGGCTGATTCTATTCCTTCTTTTTCAAATAAATAATTATATGTTTTAATTAAATCACTATCTTCATCTGCTACAGATATTAATGTTTTTAGTAAGGTCTCATTATCCATCGCTGTTGCTGTTGTATCAGGATAATTATCTTGTACCCATATACAAAATTCTAAAGGACTTATTTTATCTCCTGTCTTAGAACAATATTCACTATATGATACTTGTGTACCCATCTGCATTCGCATTTCTTCTATTACGCTTTTATCTATTTGACACTCATAATTAAAGTTTTGGTAATCTTCTTCTTTGACTAAAAACTCATATTTAGCCATCTTCTTTAATTGTTCTGTTTTATATATAGCAGAGTTTAATGTTACTTGTTGGCTTTCTAATTCTTCTATTCTTTTCAAATACTCATCATATGTAGAAAACTCTGTATTTTCACTTATCGCTTTATCTAAATTTTCTTTTTTATATTCCTCAATAGAGGCAAGTTTCTCTTTTACATCATCATCTTTTTCTTTTAGTATTTCAAAAAGTTCAGCATAAGACATACTCGTTACATCAGCTTGATTTATTCCAAACTTTTCTAGCTTTTCTTCTGGACAAGATATTTTATATTGTTCTATTAACTGATATATTTCACTCGTTATAGTATTCTCATAATCTTTACACATATCTTCTATAACAGACAGATTTGTTCCTGATTCTGCAAAGGCATCTTCTTTTAGTATTCCAAGTTCATTTTCAGTATCTTCTAACATAACTTGATATAACTCTAATTCTTTTTCTAAACTAGCTTGATATATCTCTAAATCCGTTGTATCTATATTATAACTATTCGCTATATCAGAAACATTTACTTGATTACTAGAAATATCTGTTTGATTAACTTCAGCATTATTACTAATATCATCTAAATCTATACTCTCAACAGGCTTACTATTATTAGTTTTAGAGGAGTTAATATTATTAGTAACATATTTATTTAAATTGGCCATTGCTTTTGATACATCCATTGCTATTTTTATCTTATCCATAGTAAGCCTCCCTTTAGATTATTACAAGGTAGTTTTATATTTTATTACTGACATTAGGTATTATATTATTTGCTAGTTCATTTTCTAATGAATTAACAGTGTTTTTTATATTATTGAAGCTGTCAACTACTATTATTTCCCCATCTACTATTAAATTTTCTTTAATACTACTATTTAAATCATCAAAAGCGCTATCTAATTCTTTATATTTACTTTTAATACGATAAAGTTTATTTAATAACTGTCTATATTTCTCTTTAATTAATTCATTATCCATAAAGTAACACCTCACTAAATAATATCATCAAACATCTTAGATACTTTTTCACCAGTTGCAATATATGTTTCCATATTTTTATTTAAAACTAATATATTATCATCATGAATAGAAGAAATTATTTTAAATTTATTATTTAACATAAAAGCTAAATTATTTAACTTATCAGAATTATCTGTCTTATAATTAAGATTTAATGTTTCTAATGAAGTTTTAATATCATCAAGATTTAGTTTTTCTTCTTTTGTTTCTAACTCCAAATTTTTAATAGTTTTAGATATTTCTTCAGTATTAAGAAAATTACCATTCATTTTTATCACCTACATAAATTCATTTATATCTGCTTCTTTTATTACCTCAATATTTATCTTAGATAATTTTAAATTAACATCTTTTTCTATTTCTTCTATCTTTTCAAATATATCTTTTATTTTTTCTTTATCTTGGATTAAATCTTCCTTTATATTTAACAAATCTTGTTTTTGTTTAATTAATTTATTGGCAATTGTACTAGTACAAAAGCTTAAATCCAAGTCATTATATAAAACTATTAATTCGTTTATATTCTCTCTTAATTCATTAAACTTTGCTATTACTTTATCTTTTCCTTCTAAATTAACCCTAATTTTATTACCTATTCTTTTATATTGATTAATTAAAGAAGTATAAACATCATTTAAAGTTTTAAGTTCACTATAAGTGTTATTTAACTTAATTTTTTCTGAATTTACGTTTGTAAAGAAAAGTCTTGCATGGAAATCATTCCAATAACCACTAGCCCAATTAAGCTCATTATAAATATTTAAAATATTATCATAAAAAGATTCTATACTTTTTATTAGTCTCTCACGCTCTTTTTCTAGTGCCAATACATTAATTTCCATAGATTATCACCTAACCATTTTCCAAATATATAAAAACTACATAATGTAGTTTCCATATATTTAGAAAATAAATTTCTAAATAGCTTATCAGCTTATCAATTTATCAATTTTATCCTTGAAGTGTAAAAGCTTCTGCTATTCTAGTACCTGTATCACCATACTCAGAAATAGTATTTTCAACAACTTCTTCAATTTTCTCTGTTACTTCATCAACAACATTAGTAATTTTAGTTTTAATTTGTTCAAGTGAATTAATTAATGATTCTTCTTGAGTACCTCCAACAAATCCGGAATTTTGAACAGCTTTCTTAGCATTATCTAATGCATCTTTTGCACTAGTTGCCAATCCAGGCAATTTAGCAGCTACAGTTGCAGCTGAATCTTTATCAATTCCTCTAATACCGCCAACATTTTCCTGAATAACACTAGCATCTATTTGTTTATTATCTGCTGAAAAAGCTGGTGGGTTATAGCTTGTTTTGGTATCTTCTGCCCAGGCTCTTCCAGCACTACCCATAGATGTTACTACACTTTCAAAAGTAGCAGTAGAACTTTTAATTATGCTTTCAATAGTGGGTTTAAAAGAATTAGTAAAGAACTCCTGTGCCTCCTTACATGCCCATTTGTCTTGCATACCATCTACAAAATCTCTTTGCATTTGGTCCCCTAAGACTGACATTAGCTCCTCATATGCACTTTGTACATTTTTTATAGATGCATTTACAATTTCTGGATTAAATCCTGTCATTGCCATTTTTCATACCTTCTTTCTTATTATTATTTGATAGATATCCTATCTACTAAAATCATAGTATAATTATCTTTTACTGTCAATTAAATTTGACGATAATTTACATTATTTATTTTCCTAAATAATGTGATGTTCTAAAACTGTAACTATCAACATTACCTTTATTTAGTAAATAATCTAAATCTAAAACACATTCTGATAAAAGATAATCATAATCATCTTTATATAATATTGAAATATTCTCTTTATAACCTTCTAATTCTCTTAAAAAATTATTATATTCTTCTATAGTTAATGAACCCTTATTTTTATCAATACTTTCCCTTACTAAAGAGAAAATGTCTCTACTTATTTTAACTGAATTATTATAAGCCTCGTCATTATACGTTAATTTAACTTTTAAATAATCAGATTTTGAACATATAAACTCGATATCATTACTTATGTTAATTAAAGTAATGTCATCACTTTTCTCACAAGCATCTTTCGCTTTATCAGCATAGTTTTTTTGATACCAATTTTCTAAAGAAGCTAAAATTTTAGTCCTTAAATTTTCATCAGTTGTATTAACACTGTTATTAAAGCGTTCTTTAACTGTAGCATAATATTCTTGATAAGTCATATTTTCCTCCTCCTATATTGATATCAAAATAAGTTCACTACTATTTCTAATATCTGTTTCTAAAATTATTTCATTATTATTATACACCTTACTATTATCTTTATTTATTAAAATACAATCTAGATTATTTGAAATATTAATATTATCTAAATCACTAACTGACTTCAAAATTAATTTTTTTACCTTCCATACTAATTCATTAACTGGTATAAAAACATCAAAAGTAGCATCTAATTCTGGAACTATTAACTTAATTAAAACTTTATTTTTCATCTTGTTCCTCCTCTTTACTAACAAAATCAATAACTTTTAAAAGAGTTGCATATCCTTCGGTAATATAGTAAGCCATATTATTTTTGATATCTTTTGACATTTCTTTTGTTATTGTAGAAAGACGAATTAGATTTTGATCACTTACACCCCTACCTATAAAGATACCATCGTTTGTACTAAATGTTCCTGTAAACCAAGATTCAAAAGCATATTGTTTAATTTTAGCGGCATCATCCACTACAATTACACTTATCTTTTCATACTCTTTTATCTTTTTAATAAACTCTATTACCTTATTATTATCATTTACTTTAGTAATAAATTTATTAAGTCCATAAATCAAAATAATACCTTCATTTTCACTTTTAGCATCTATTAGCTTTTGTAAGTATTCTGTTATTTTATCTAATATATCTTTAATATTTTCTGTATAATAATTAGGATATTCATTTATATTTAAATTTAAAGCTTTAGTAACATCTACAATCATTAATGTACTATTTTTAATTGAACTAATAACTGTTAAGAGACTTTTAATAAAGTTTAGACAACTACTAATCCTATTAGCAGTAATAATATTACCAGGAGATGCTAAGAAATCTACTGTTACTATCTCTAAATCTTTTTTACTTATACCTATAGGAACATTTTTTAAGTTAGATACTTCTTCTAAAATATCGTTATATCTAATAATATCTGGTAGAGTTGGTATCCTTTTAGCTTTTATAACAGATTTTTCTTTTTGTTTAGCAATAAAATCAACTAAATAATCATTTAAGGTAGCAACATCTTCTGTAATACTAGCTGTTTGGAATTCATGTATGCCATCATTTTTAAGATAACCTCTACCTATAATATCTCTAGGCATAGTTTTAACTCTAAGTCCTAGAACACTACTATAATCACTAGTATCTTTTAATTTAAAGGCATAAACATTTGTAAAGTTAGCTGTTAGTCTACTACTAATAGAGTTTACAGCATTAGCAGTTATAATAAAGACAACACCATAGTTAACAGAATCTCTAATCAAATCTGATATTTCTTCATAAAGATTAGGATTACTTCCATATAGAGAATCAAAGTTATTAATAATAACACTTATAACTGGTAGTTTATTTTCGGAAGTTTTAATATAATTTAGATAACTTCCTCCACTATCTACAAATAAACTTTTTCTTCTTGTTAATTCTTCTCTTAATAGTTTTAATAAATTATTATATTTTTCTTCTTCTCCTTGAAAAACTATACCTCCTACATGAGGTAAACCAATAAATCTTCTTAAGGTTTCTGAACCATAATCGATAATATAATAATTAATCTCCTCTGCTCCATGATATTTGCAAGTTGAATAAATAATAGTATTTAAAAGCATTTCTTTTTCAGCACCATCATTACCATAAATTAGGGTATTACCATTATCTAAAAAGTTATATTTAACAATACCTTGTTCTTGTTTTTCTGGGGCATCATATTCTCCCACAATAGCTTCAATATTATATGGAGCAATATTAATATTATATTTTTTTATTAAGTTATCTGTAACTATTATGTTAGGGATATTAGTTAGCCAAAGTCTTTTGGCTTTCTTATTAACAGAATTAGCAATATCAATAATACTTTTTAAAATAGCAGTTATTTGTTCTCCTTTAGCTTCTACTTTTCTAGAAGTTGCTGCCTGTATACTTTTAATTGGAACACCAAAGTCATTTATAAAGTTTATACTTTTATCTACTTGTTTAACAATCTTTTCAGATGGGTAATATTTTGCTCCACACCATGCAGATTGTCCTAGAGCGAAATATTCATCATACCCCACTTGTAAATAAAACCTTCCTGTTTGCTTTAGACTAGCTGCTTCTGGACGTTTTAACATTTCTTTACTATCGGATTCGTCTTGTACTTTAAGACACACTCTAAACTTAGTGTTAGACCAGATTTGATCATTTACAACACCACTAGGCTTCTGAGTTGCAAGGATTAAATGAACCCCTAAACTACGACCAATTCTTGCAACTGATATTAAATTGTCCATAAAATCTGGTTGTTGACTCTTAAGTTCAGCGAATTCATCACAGATAATAAACAAATGCGGTATTGCTTCTTTTAGTTTACCTTCTTTAAAGAATCTTTGATACTTATAAATATCAATTGTACTTTCACCTAGATTATCTCTAGCACTATTAAATAAGGCTTGCCTTCTTTGAAGCTCACTATTAATACTAACTAAAGTTCTGTCCATCTCAGCTTTATCTAAGTTTGTAATAGTTCCTGCTAAGTGTGGTAAATTAATTCCTGTAACTTTATTTTCAAAAGCTCCAGCTAAACCACCACCTTTATAATCAATTAATATAAAGGCAACATCATCAGGACTATAATTAATAGCCATAGATAAAATATATGTAATAATAAACTCTGATTTACCACTACCTGTCATACCTGCTATCAAACCATGAGGACCATGATATTTTTCGTGAAGGTCTAAATACATTAAATCGCCATCTTCAGTAACACCTACTTCAGCTTTTAAACTAGTTGTAGAGTCAGACGTATTCCACCTATTTAAAATATTAAGTTGTTCTACTTTACCTACTTTTTCCATCTCAAGAAAAGTAATCAAATCAGGCAATTCTTTTAATCCATCTTCAAATTCAATTGGGATATTTGATAATATTTTAGTAATTTGTAACATGTCAATATTATAATTAATTTCATCAGTAAAAGCTACCTGTTCTTGTTTTTCATAAGAATTTTTTAATATACCAGAATTGCTATCTCCTACAGTGATAAAGTTATTACATTTGCTTGGTAATTTACTTAATCTATTTTCTATTATTAATAAACTAAAACCAATTTCTTCATTATCTTCTGTTTCCGTAATAGTTTTAATTAAATCATATCTTTTAAGCATATCTAAATCATCAACTATAACTAGATAATGTGGTTTATAGGGATTGCTTTTTCCTTGTTTTTGATTTAATCTTTGATTAGCTATTAATTCTAAGTAATCAGCAACATTTTTAGTAGAATCTAAGTCAGTTGCAAAAAATCTAAAATTCATCTCATTAGTAAAAGTATGTTTTAAATATCTAAGATACTCAAAATTACTTTTATTTCTTTCATTAGTAAAAACAGCTATTTTAATATCTTCATAACTATAAAATGAAAGTAATTGAATAATTAAATTATTAACAAAATTAACTGCTTTATACCTTTCTCCCATAACAGCGGTTGTTTTATTTTCATATAAAGAATACCCTATCGGAACATTTTCAATGTATTTAAAGTCTTCTACTAACTTATCAGAAGCATCTCTGAGTTCACTTTCATCTATAGTAAATCCTTCTTCAGGATACTCTATTTTTACATCTAGTTTTTCTTTGCCTATACCAAGTCTTACTACTAAGAAATCACTTTGATCAACTCTTTTATCCCAAAAGTTAATACTTCTATTCTTAATAATATTTAAACACTCATTAACTGTTATTAGATTTTCAAATAAAATACTTTTCTGTAATTTAGCTTCTTCTGTTAGTTCTTTTCTTTTTTCATCTAGGTATGCAGTATATTTTTTTATTAGTTCTTGTTTATGTTTCTTTTTCATTCTTCTATTATACCACTGGGTAACTAAAGGCCAAACTAACATAGAAACTAGCATCGCTCCACTTGTAACAAGTTGGGGCCAAGAGTCAGCTACTGTAGTTTGTTTAGAATAGATACGAGATATTGTATTAAGAAGCATAGTTAAAGACATAATACCCATCGTAAGCATAGGTCCAATAGTAAGTATCAAAGGTAATTGATTAGAGTCATTTTCTCGAGGTGGGGCACTGAGTTTTATTTCTTTTGTTTCAATAATCCTTCTAAGACGAGGTGACTTTGAAAAGTAATCATCTTTACTATATAAATCTACATCTTTAACTTCAGTATTAATAGGTCTATCTAAAAGAGGGAAAGAATAATTATTTAATTTTGAAGTTGCAAGATTAATGTTAGCAACTAGATTTATCATCAAAAGATTATTTAAAAATAGTAAAGATAAGCCATATATCTCAATTAAATCGCCATTATTTATAGAATAGGAACTACTGCTTAAAATATGTTTATTAATATAAACAGGAAGAGTGTCGCTTTTTTCTAATATTAGCCGGCTTTCTTTAATACTAATTTTTGCGAATAGGTTATTTAAGTAAGGACATTTATAATTAATAGTAGCATTATCCATATTACCTATTATTAGGTTTATATTAGAGTCATATGAATATACTACTATATTTTTAAACCTGATATCACTAACATGAATCAAATAATTAATATTATTTCTTCTTAATATATAAAAATTATTAGGTACAAGTACTTCTCTACTAATATTACCATTATTAGTAACAATTTTAACATCACTAGTTTCGTAAAGAACCCATTTACCCTCACTTGCTTCTACATTTATTAGTTTACTTTCTTCTTTTTCATTAAAATCAAAAGTATAACTTCCAGACACTTCTTCTGGTAGTTTGAAATCTATAATTTTATCATTTAAAAACAATGTTATTTTCACTAAATTCACCTGCTATCTTTTTATAAACATATAAATTCAATTCACTTAGTTCTTCTTCTATCTTTACATTTTGATTGTAGCAAATATTCTTTTCAATTTCAATATATTAGGTATTTTTAAAATGAAAAAGTAGTGATAATTATAAATATCACTATTCTTCTGGCGTTTAGAGAATTAAGTTATATAATTCCTCTTTTATAATCATTTCTTTTTTCTATAAACTTTAGATTTATCTGTATCAATATCATCAATTATATCACTATCTAAATTTTTATTTTTATAAAGTAAATCAATATTTTTAATAGTATCACTGTCTAGCTTTATTTTATTATAATATTTATCATCAATACCATAGTAGATGATATTACTATCACTAACTGTATTATTGACACTTACTGATTTAAGAACTTTTTTACATCTTATCAACAGTTCAAAATGTTCAAATTCATTTAAAGCATCTTCAAATAATTGACCTCTTTCAAAATTTGCTTTCCAAGCTATAAACTCATTTATTATTTTTGTATCATTTGTTTCATATACTATGGATTCTAATTTATCAATTTTATTTTTGATAACAAAAACTTGAGAGAATATCTCTTCAATTTCATCTTCCAATTTTTTAAGAAAGACTTGCATAAATTTATAAAGTCCTTCTATTGTAAAAATGTCAATATTCTTTTGTAAAAATCCAACTCCTTCATTATACTTTTTCCTCTTTTGAGTTTCAATTTCTGCTTTTGCCATATCATAACCAGCATAATATTTATATTTTTCAGTTACCTCTTCTATTTTTCTTAAAAATATATTTTCAATACTATATTTATCTTTTATTTTTAATAACTGTTCATAAAATTCATCAAAACTACAGTTATAATTAACCCTATTAGTAACTTCTTTTTCATCAATATTATGTTTTTGATAAAATTCATTTTGAAATTTTAAATACACTTTTAATATCTCTGTAAGTGAATTATTATAAGAACAATCAACTTCTCTAACTGTATTATACATTTTTGTTCCAAAAATTCTAATAATTTCATTTATATAAAAAACATAATTTGGAAAAAGTTGTCCATATTTTTTTATTTGATATTTCTTTAATCCTTCTATTTTCTCCAACTTATAATTTAAAACTAAATCTATATTTTCTTGATAATCACTTCTATATTCGCTGTTTAATAATGTTTCATAGGCTATATTTATTTGTTTTAACTTCTCTTCAGCTTTTTTCTTTCTTCATCATCTTTAAAATTATCTGGATGATATTTCTTTGCTAATTTACGATAAACTATTTTAAGTTCTTTTTCATCGTAACTACTACTGATTTCTAAAATACTTAAAGCTTCATAAACCGTCATATAAAGCGCCCTCTCAGATTGTTTCATATTATATAATAAAATATGGCAACTGTCAAATTTACAGTATCAAAAAAGAAGATTTTAAGTCTTCTATTTTTATTAAATATAGTTTTACTACTATTCAAGATTTAATTTATTTTTAAGAATATAGTTAGTTATAGGAGTAATTATCGCTGTAATGATAATTACAAGTCCAATTAGTATTCCAAATAAGATATTAACTGATGATATTATTCCTATTTCATTATCTAGGCTTCTTACAAAATCTGGGTTAATTGTTCCAATAAAGACAAGAGCGAAAGTAAAATACATTTCATAAATAACATAAAGAATTATATAAGCAAGGAAACTAAAGCCTAGTTTATTAGTATTTTTTAATTGTCCTAAAGCAATAGATAAATAACATACCGCAAGTCCTGAGATATAGGCTACTATCATAAGAACTGCCATAAGGATAAACATAATTACTCCATCCATTGGTATATCTTTAAAGAAGTTAGCAACACCATTGGCAAAACTAGTCCACTCGCCATTACCAATAACTAATATTATAATGGATATAAACATAACGATAAGACTTGTAATCATCACAGTTACACCTGTTATAAATTTAGATGTAATAATAGTACTTTTCTTAACTGGCAAAGTATTTATTAAGTAACCTCTTTCCGTTGCAAAGTCTAAATAGAAATCTCTAATACTTAAGAAAAATGTTCCAACTACTAATACCATTAGTATTACAACATAACTTAATATCATAAGAGCATTTAAAGTTGAAAACAAGTTAGAAGTATTTGAAAGATTATTAAGGATTACAGTTAAAATAGTAATAATAGTTGTAATTAAATAAATTGGCAATAAAGTCTTATAGAGATTTTTAAAATCATATTTTAATAGTTTACCTAACATTTAAATTCCTCCCTAAATAAATCATTAATAGACATTTTAGTTTCTTTTCTAATCTCATCCGTACTACCACTTCTTACAACTTTACCATTTTTTAAGAAGATTACTTCATCTAAAACTTTTTCTAAATCACTAATTAAGTGAGTTGATATAAGTAGTGAAGCATCATCACTAAAATTAGTAAGAATTGTATTAATGATATAATCTCTTGCCGCAGGGTCAATCCCTCCAATAGGTTCATCTAAAATATATAGTTTAGCTTTCCTACTCATAACAAGAATTAATTGGACTTTTTCTTTAGTACCTTTAGACATTGTCTTTAGTTTTTGATTTAAATCAAGATCTAACTTACTTATTAACTCTTTCGCTTTATCTATTCTAAAATCTTCATAAAAGTCTTTAAAATAGTTAAGTAACTCTAATACTGTCATATTATTATTTA
>CAMMKE010000020.1 GCA_946497375.1 uncultured Mycoplasmatota bacterium | reverse complement strand
TGCAATATATTTTTTTGATAGAACTAAAGACTTTTCGTCAGAAATTTGGTACAATTTTTTTGGAAGGATGGATATAATGAACTTCAAAAAAATAGAACAAGAGTTTAAGAGTAATATTTTTAATAATGAAGATGATATTAAGATTCATTTTCATTCAGATATAATTAAGCCTATTTTAAAAAAGTTTAATCCTGAAATGGCAAATCAGTATAAAAGTGAAGATATTTTATTGGCTGGAGGAAGAACTGATGCAACATTTCAAAATATTACTTTTGAATTAAAAAAAGATAATAAATTCTCAAATGAATCAGGTGTTAATGAGGCTTTATATGGTCGAGATGATAAAGACCATGGGTTATATGACTATTTAATAAGTAATGCCGATATTAATGAGAAGGACAATATAGATGATATTACTAGGAAATTACTAAATGGTATTGGTGTAGGCTTTGATGGAAGAAAATTCATTTTTGCAAGGTTTATTCCATCCAGCAAGAAGAATATATTAAATACATCTAAAGTAAGTATATCAATTGAATTAAATTTAAATCTTGATTTTCATTTTGAAATTAAAGATTTTCAATCAGGATTAAAGAGATTGTATTTAATATTAAAACAACAAGATAAAAGAGCATTAAATAAGAAAAACTTACTTGCAGTATTAAATACAAAAAGTAAGTTTGTAAGAAAGTGTATCTTAAATACATACAAAGAAATAGAATTTAATTTAAATAATATGGATGGAAGTAATCGTGTTAGAACCTTATATAATGAATGGGATCGTGTTTTCGGAATAATGTATGGTGAGGATGAGGAGGCAACAGATTTTACAGAAGTTACCTCTAAGATTCGTGAAACATATGGAATGCAAGATGATATTGAAATAAATAGTAAAATGTATTTATTTTCAATGCAAACATTTTTTAATATATTCTTAAAGTTACTAATCTATTCATTCTTATCACAACTTGTGAATCCGGGATTTTGCACAAAACAAGAATTGTCTAAAGCCGAAATAGATAGTTTATTTGATGGTACTTATGATTATGGAACTAACTTAGTAGATAACTTTTTTGAAGCTCATTTTATGGAATGGTTTACTTATACGGACAGTGGGTTTGAAGAAGAAATAGTAAACGATACTTTAAAAATAATTGATAAATTTGATTTAAGTACTTTTGTATTAAAACCAGAAAATGTACAAGATATTTTACAAGAAGTATATATGGAATTAATTCCATCAGAAATGAGACATTTAATGGGAGAATATTTCTCACCAGATTGGATTGTTGAACATGTATTAGATATGGCTGGTTATGATGGAAATATAGATAAAACATTAATTGATCCTTGTGCAGGCTCAGGCTCATTTTTAACTCAATCCATTAAACGGATAATCCTAAAGAAAAAAGGTATTCTTACGAAAGAAGATATTGTAAAAATAACTAATAATATTGTTGGCTTTGATATTAATCCAATTTCTGTTGTATCAGCCAAAGCAAATTATATATTAATAATGTTTTCTGCTTTTTTTGATAATTGTGATGAGGAATTTGGAAATCCTGTAAGTATTCCTGTATTTATTGCCGATTCAATATTATCTCCTGTTGTATACACGGAAGAAAACGGAGATACCCTTAAATTAACAACATCTGTTGGGAAGTTAGAACTTCCTAAGTTTGAAAGTTTTAAAAAATGTAATGAGTTTTTAAAACAATTGAGTTATTTTATACATGAAAAACCTAAATATGAAGTCTTTAAAAATCTAATGTTGGGTAAGAAACTTATAAAAGAAAATGATTTGCCGGTTGTAAAAGAGTTGTTTGATAAATTATATGTATTACATAGAAGTGGAAAAGATTCTTTCTGGCCTATAATCTTGAAAAATAGTTTTGCTCCTACTATGATTGGCAATAAGTTTGACTTTGTAGTCGGAAATCCACCATGGATTGCTTGGAAATCAATGAGTAAAAGTTATCGTGAGGGAACTCTGGCTATCTGGCAAAGTTATGGAATTTTTGAAAAAAATGCATATGACAAGAAAACAACACATGATGATTTTGGAATGGCAGTTACATATGTTTCGTTGGACCAATATCTAAAAAATGATGGAACTATGGTATTTCTATTACCAGCCTCATTTCTGAAATCAACAAAAGGTGGCGAAGGATTTAGAAAGTTTGAAATAATCAGAAACAATCAAAACATACCTTTTAGTGTTTCAAGTGTTCATGACTTTTCAAATGTTAGTCTGTTTACTATACCAGCAGTTGCTATTAAATTTAAAAAAGGTGAAGTTATGAAATATCCGATGAATGATTATAATGTTTTTTCTCAAATCGGAAGAAAGAGTAAAATAGATACACATTCTAATTGGGAAGATGTTAGAAAAAAATTATCAGTAGAAGTTTTATCAGCACAACCAGTAGATATGAATAACAAACAATCAGCATGGCTAACTTTGAATGATATGACTTTTGCTAATAATGTTTTGGATAGCAGTAAACCAAGATATTATAAGGGCAGAAAAGGTATTGAACCAGCTGGTGCAAAAGGTGTTTATATTTTAAAAGAACCGCATAAATCTAATAATGGTTTGTTGGAAATAGAAAATGATATTACTAGACAAAGAAGACAAGATATTATAGATAAAGGAATAAATAAAGGTAAAATAGAAGAAAAATATATTTATCCAATGTTGGGCGGAAGAAATATTGCTAAGTGGAAAGTAAAATCAAATGAATTTATGCTTGTTCCACATACACCACATTATAAGTATGGAATTCCAGAGGAAGAGCTTGCTAAGGAATGCCCTGAAACTTATCAATGGCTAGACTTTTATCATGATGAACTATTGAAAACTAGAATACAAAATGGAAAATTCTTCAATCCAAATACTCAGCCTTTTTATAGACTTGATAATGTTGGTGAATATACTTATTCTCCATATAAAGTACTATGGAAAGAACAAACGGGAAGTATGGCTGCTGTTGTGGTTAGTACTTACTATAATAGCATTCCAAATCCTAATCCTAATATTTTTTCAGAGGATAAGCCAATTGTTGTTGACTCGAAAGTCTTAATGTTGGATGTATATGATGAGGCAGAGGCATATTATGTTTGTGGAATAATTAATTCACCTAATGTTACAGCCGTTATAGATGGATATGCAGTATCTACCAATAGAGGTGTGGATGTACTTAAATATGTGGCTATACCAAAATTTGACAAGAATAATAAGTTACATGCTAGTATTTCTAATCTTTCCAAAAATATTCACAATTTAGCAAAGGAAGAAAAAGATTATTCTACTATGGAAACAAAGCTGCAAGAGGAAGTATACAAATTATTTAAAGATTAAGGTGCTAAATAGAAATGAGTAATTTATATTCAGCTTTTTTATCCCTTATTTACCTCTTAAAAGTATGTTATCAAATAATAATTGGTAAAATATAATCTTAAAATTTCTTGTGAAATATACATTTTATTATAAAATATTAGTAGATATTATATATATTCGTTCTCTTCTGGGGACGCCAGTAGTTACTAATATCTTTGACAAGTATTACTATGAATATGTCAAAGAAATTTGTATAAAAAAGAGATATATTTTAATCTTGTCTGTTAGATATTATCACCACAATTGTGGTCGACACCATACTTCTAGGAAGAAGTTAGGTGTCTTTTTTCTTTTAAAAGGCACTTGTTACTAAAATAAATTTATAGTATAATCTATATAGAATAAGAAGGTGTTAACGTGTTAGGTACAATTAGAGAAATAGTAGATAATAATGTTATTTTAGATTTAACTATAGATATAACTAAACAAGCTAATTTATTGAATTTGCATGTTATTTTTGAAGATAATGGAACAAAAATAGTAGGGGAGATTGTTAATAGTACTAAGACAACTTTAAAAATAAATATTGTTGGAGAAATTAAGAATAATGAGTTTTTACCTGGTATAAGTGTTAAACCGTCTTATAGATCTACTACTAGAATTGTAAATATGGAGGAACTTTCTTTAATATTAGGACCAATGGAACCAACTGCTAATGAAGTTACATTCGGTTATTCTAATATTTATCAGAATTATAAAATTAATGTAGATATAAATGGTTTCTTTAGTAATCATTTTGCTATATTAGGTAACTCTGGTGCTGGTAAATCATTTTCTGTTAGTCGTATCTTACAAAATGTCTTTGCCGATTCTAAGAAAAGTCCAGTAGGTGCCCATGTTATAATGTTTGATGCTTATGGAGAATATACAAGAGCTTTAGGTAATATTGATAAAGTAAATCCTAATATGCATTATAAAACTTATACAACTAATCCTGATAATCCAAATAGTGAAGTTTTAAATATTCCTTTATGGTTGCTAGGAGTAGATGATTTAGCATTGCTTTTAGATGTAACAACTCCTAATCAAATACCAATAATTGAGAAAGCTTTATCACTTGTTAATATTCTAACAGGAGATGATCCTGATGTTATTAAATATAAAAATGACATAATTGCAAGAGCAGTACTTGATATATTATTAAGTGGCCATCAGTCTACTAAAATTAGGGACCAAGTAATAGCAGTCTTAACTAAATTTAATACTAAAGACTTGAGTCTTGAGGCTAAAATAGTACAACCTGGTTATGTTAGAACTTTTAAACAATGTTTATATATAGATAAAACTGGTAAATTAATGGAAATGGAGTTAGTAGTTAACTTTGTAAAACAATTCATTATGGATGACTTTAACTTAGAAGATAGACCAGAGAAGTTTATTGCCTATACCTTAAAAGATTTAGAAACAGCAATGGACTTTGCCCTTATAAGTGAAGGAATACTAAAGAGTGATAAAGTATATGACTATGCTAATGTTTTAAGTGTTAGATTACATAGTCTTGCTAATAGTCCTAATCATGTATTCTTTGACTCAACTTCTTATATTACTAAAGATACATATCTAGATAGATTATTTACCAATATGGATGGTAATAGATGTCAAATAGTAAACTTTAATATAAGTTATATAGAAGATAGACTTGCTAAAGTAATAACTAAAATAATCTCTAAGCTTATTTTTGACACTGCTGTTACTAATGAGAATCGTGGTAGTATTCCATATCATATAATTATTGAGGAAGCTCATAGATATGTTCAAAAAGATACTGATACTGAAATACTTGGTTATAATATCTTTGACCGTATAACTAAAGAAGGACGTAAGTATGGAGTTTTATTAGGCTTAATTACCCAAAGACCTAGTGAACTTTCTGACACTGCAATATCCCAGTGTTCAAACTTTGTTATTTTAAGAACTTTGCATCCTAAAGATTTAGCATACATCAAAGATATGGTACCATCTATTTCTTTAGAAGTTGCTAATCAACTTAAAAATTTAAAACCAGGTAATGCCATTGCCTTTGGTAGTGCTTTCAAAGTACCAATTAATATGCAATTTCAAAAAGCAGACCCTGAACCTTTGTCTAATAACGTTGATATTAAAAATATTTGGTATAAAACTAATTAAACACTTTTCTAATTCAAAAAAATATGATAGTATAATATATAGTTAATAGGAGGATAAGATATGGCTTTAGATAAATTAAAAAAACTAATAGGTAGTGATGATGGCGATTTTGAAGAAGAGACTAAAGAGGAGGAGTATTATAAAGTGAGTAAAGAAGAATATATGGATGAAAACGGTGTCGCTGGCAGTAAAATGATGTTATTAGAACCACGTGCTTATTCTGAAAGTCAACAAATAGCAGATTACTTAAAAGAAAGAAATGCTGTAGTTGTTAATTTAAAACGAGTAACACCAGATCAAGCGAAAAGAATAGTAGACTTTTTAAGTGGTACTTTATATGCAATTGGAGGAGATTTACAAAAGTTAGGTGGAGGAATATTTTTATGTACTCCGAATAATGTTAATGTAGAAGGAGAAATTAGTGATGATGCTCCACCAAAAATACCTAGAAAATCTAAAAAACAAGAAGACGATGAATTTGATTGGTAATAACCCGGACTAAGGGATGTGATATTAATGGACAAATTTAACTATGAAGCGAATGGTTATAATCGTGCTGAAGTTAATAAATTTGTAACAGATGTAATTAAAGAGACAGAAGGTATAATAAAAAAGTGTAAAGACCAGAAAAAAGAAATAAGAGACCTTAAAGATAAACTAAGTCACTATGAGGATTTAGAGAACACTTTAAAACAATCTTTAATTAATGCTGAAAAGACTGCTGATAATGTTAAGAGACTAGCAAGAGAAGAAGCTGATATTATAGTTAGTGATGCTAAACATAATGCTTCAAGGATAGTAGGAGAGTCATTATTAAAAGCTAGAAAGATAGAACAAGAGGCGGATACACTAGAGAGGAATGTCAAAATATTTAAACGCAAGTTAAAAATCATAGTAGAACAACAAATGGCTGTAGTAGAAGAAATAGAAACACTAGACTTAGAAGATAAATAGTCTAGTGTTATTCTTCTAAGAAAGGAGGATTATGAAAGAAGAAAAGAAATTAGAAAAGTTAATCTTAAAATATTCCGCTGCCTTAAAGACCTTAGAAACAGAAATTAGTATTTTATTACAAGATTATGAACTTGAAAATAACTATAATCCCGTAGAGCATATAAAATCAAGATTAAAAACATATGAAAGTGCTAGTAAGAAATTAATATCTAGGGGGTATGAAGTAACAACTAAAAATATCGAAGAACATGTTCATGATATGGTAGGTATAAGAATAGTATGTTCTTTCTTATCAGATGTTTATAAAATAGTAGAGTTAATAGAAAATAGTGACCAAATAACAGTTCATGATAAAGAAGATTATATAGCAAGCCCTAAAGAAACAGGTTATTCTAGTTATCATTTAAGTGTTTATGTTCCCGTTTATTTAATAGATGGAGTTACCTTAGTGGAAGCAGAAATACAGATAAGAACAGTTGCTATGGACTTCTGGGCTAGTTTAGACCATAAAATTACTTATAAATTTAAAGGTGAAATACCAGAAGAGATAAAAGAAGGAATGCATAAATGTGCTGATGATATTCATGCCCTTGACCAGAAAATGTTAGAATTAAATAAGGAAATGCAAATAATTAAAGATGACCAAGAAATAATTTAAGTATAAAAAAAGATAAATCCTTCATAATATATATGGAGGGATTTTTATGGACGATGAAAATGAAGTTAATGTTTTAGATGAACTTAATAAAGGTGCTTGTATGGGCATGGATGCTATTCATTTTGTATTAGAGAAGGTTAAAGATGATAATCTTCGTACTGAGTTAAATAGACAGTATGAAAAGTATAAGAAGATATCTGAGGAAATATGTGAACTATATCCAGAATATAGTGATAAAAAGCCACATGAGACAAATGCTATGAATAAAGTAATGACTTGGTATGGAGTTAATATGAAAACAATAACTGATGATAGTACTTCTAAAATAGCAGAACTTTTAGTACAAGGAACTAATATGGGAATAATTGAAGGAAGAAGACTTTTAAATCATAAAGAAACAGACCCTAATGTAACAAGACTAACTAAAGAATATGTTACGATGCAAGAAGAAGCGATAGAAAAGTTAAAACAATTTCTATAGACTTTTTCTTTTTTATGGTATAATATGTTTACTTTAGTAAAGGAGGAATTATTTTATGAAAAATACTAAAGAAAATAAAGTTACTAATTTAAAATTACATGAGAAAGATTTGAAAAAGAATTATGCTCTTAAAGGTGCAGTAGCAGGTGTAGCACTTTCTGCTATACCTATTGGAATTGCAGTAGCAAGTAATGTTTTTGGTATGAATATTAGAATGGATGATGCTACTTTTGTTGGTGATTTCGTCAATAATGTATATGGTGCTATAGGAACTTTACCTGGTGCCGTTGCTCTAGGCGCTACTATGACTGCAATAGGTGCTGCAATAGGTACAGATAAAGCAGAAGAAAAAGCAAGAAGAGCAAAATAGCAAGTTGCATATTTGACAAAAATCGTTTTTTTGATATAATACAGATACTTTAACAAGGGGGGATTAATATGTTTAAAGAAAAAACTAAAGAAGAAAGAATTCGTGAAAAGGAAGAAGAAGCAAAAATTACTAATTTAGAAATTTATAAAAGGGATGTTTTTAAAAATAATATAGCCTAGGGTATTAAAGCAACATTAACTATAACTGCTATACCACTTAGTTTAACGGTTGCAAAAGAAGTTTTTGGTATTGATTTAAATATTAATAATACAACTTGGTATGCTGATTTCTGTAATACTATGTTTAATGCTTTATCTTCATGGCATACTACAATTGTTTGTGGTGCAGTGACAACTATTGGGGGAATAATTGGAGCTTTTTCTGATACTGCAAGGTCAGTAGATGAAAAAGATAAACAAAAGTATTTTATGGAACATAAAAATGAAATAAAAGAAGGCTTAGAAGATATAACTATACTAGATGTAGAAGACTTTACTAAAGAACAATTAAAAAAATATGCCGATAAAGGAAGAAGTAAAGTATTAAGATAACTCTTAGTACTTTTTTCTTGTCTAAATTATTAATATCTTGTATGATATAAATGTATTAAATTAATAGAAAGACAGTGATATTTATGGAACTATTAGTACCAGCAGGAGATATAAATTCATTTTATGCGGCACTTAATAATGGGGCAGATGCAGTCTATTTATCAGGTAAAATGTTTGGGGCAAGGAGTTATGCTAAAAACTTTACAGAGGATGAGTTAAAAACAGTCTTAAAACTAGGTAAAATCTATGGCATTAAGATATATGTAACGATGAACACTTTAGTAAAAGAAAATGAAGTGGAAGATTTTCTTAAAGAAGTAGAGTTTTTATATAATCTAGGAGTAGATGCTATTTTAATGCAAGACTTTGGTATGATATCTTTATGTCTAGAAAAGTATCCTAATCTAGTAATACATGCTTCTACTCAAGTTAATAGTAGTAGTTATGAGACTATTAAACTTCTTTATGTTATGGGAGTAAAAAGAGTAGTGCTTCCAAGAGAAATGAGTATAGATGAGATAAGACAAATAGATATACCTATAGAACTAGAAGTCTTTATTCATGGAGCCTTATGTGTAAGTTATTCTGGTAACTGCCTTTTTAGCTCAATGTTAGGAGGTAGAAGTGGTAATAGAGGAGAATGTGTTGGTAGTTGTAGACTTCCTTATAAATTATATAAAGATAAAACTCTAATTGATGAAGGATATCTCTTATCTATGAAAGAGTTAAATACTTCTGCAGGTATTAAGAAGTTACCTCGTAATGTTGTTAGTCTTAAAATAGAAGGAAGAATGAAAAGCCCATCTTATGTAGGTTTTATTACTAAGTATTATCGTAAAATACTTGATGGGGAAGAACTTTCTACTAAAGATTTAGAAGACTTAAAGAGTATGTTTTATAGAGGTTTTACTAAAGGACATTTATTTAATGATGAAGATTTAATTAATAAAAAAAGTCCTAATCATTTAGGAAGACATTTAGGTAAAGTTATAGATGTCAATGATGAGAGAATTAGAATAGAATTAGATAAAACTTTATTACAAGGAGATGGTATTAGATTTAGGGAAAGTAATAAAGGAATGATTGTTAATTATCTCTATGACATGAAAGATAATTTAATTAATAAAGGTAACTCTAAACAAATAGTTGAAGTCGATAATAAAGTTAAATTAACTAGTCTAGATGAAGTTAGAAAGACTACAGATAAATCTCTTGAAATAACAGATTTTACCATTACAAGAAAAGTACCTATTAATATAGATGTAAAAGCCAAAGTAGGAGAAGAGTTTGTTCTAACTTTTAGTGATTTAAAACATACAGTTACTTATAGAGGTAGCATAGTAGAGAAATCTATTAATAATCCTATATCTAAAGATAGATTAATTAGTCAGTTAGAAAAGTTAGGTAATACTCCATTTATTACTAAACATATAAATATAGATATGGATGAAGATATCTTTATTAGAATAGGTGATTTAAATATTGCAAGAAGAACTTTATCAGAAAGATTAATAGGAGAGCGTCTTAATGATTATAAAGAACCTATTATTAAAGAAGTAACTTTTGATAAAATAAATACTAAAGAGATAATAGACTTAGATAGTTACAAGGAAGTAGAAAGAAATCCATTTTATCTAAAAGATGTTTTAAAAGATAAAAGTATTGTTAGTAATTTATTTAGACCAACTGCTGATGTAATCGCCTCATATCATTTAAATGTCTTTAATTCATATACTGCCTATTATCTTTATAAGTTAGGATATAAAGCCATTACTTTATCAGTAGAGCTTAATAATATAGAGTTAAAAGACTTAATAGAATCTATTAGAAAAAGGTTTGGTAATATTCCCTTAATTATTAAAACTAAAGGTTATGTAGAAATAATGTTAATTAAAGGTAATATCTTAAATATAGATAAAGATACTCCTTATACTTTAGGTAATGTAAGAAATGATAAGTTTAAAGTATATTTTGATGGAAGATGTACTCATATTAATTCCAGTTATAGCATTAATTTAGATGAGAAAGAGTTAGAGTTTGATAATGTTTATTTTATGGGGGGAAAGTTATGAAAATTTTTATTGGAAATGATATAAATTGTGGTTTAAATTATCAATATACATATATATATACAATAAATTATTAGAAAATTTCCAAATTACTGATAATGTTAAAGAAGCAGATAAAATAATTTTTGCTAGTACTTGTAGTTGTACAAAATTTCATATTTTATACACTCTTAACTATATTAGTTCTGTATTAAAAGATAAAAAAGAGAAAGCAGAAGTTTATTTAACAGGATGCCTTACTAGAGAGTTTATAGATAATCCTGAATTAAATACGTATAAAAAATGGCTAAATAAACATATAGATTATATTATTCCTAATACTAAGCCTAATATGTTACTTAAGTTAATTTCAAAAGATTTTTATGGCGATTTAGATGAGAATGATTTTGGATTTGTTTATGGAGACGGAAAAACAGCAGTAATGTATTTAGCGACAGGATGTCAAAATAATTGTTCTTTTTGTAAGGTAAGTTTTCAAAAAATGCCTTTAAAAAGTGCTGATATAAATGAGGTTAAAGAATATATTGATATTATAGACGAACAAAATTATTCAGAACTTATTTTAAAAGCAACAAATATATGTCAATATGGTCTTGATCTTTATAATGATTATATGCTAAAAGAATTAATTAAATATTTAGAGGACAAAAAGAATATTAAAAGTGTTAGTTTATCTGGTTTTTCATTTAAAGATGCGATAAAAAACGATTTTGAAAAATACATTAGAGAAAGTTCAAAAGTTAGAGAACTATGTGGATCGTTAGAGTCAGGTAGTGATAGAATATTAAACCTTATTAGGAAAGGGTTTACAAGTGATGAGATAATTGAGTTTGTAACAAATATAAGAAAATATCAATATAAAAAATTATATTTGAATATTATCTCTGGCTTTCCTACTGAAAATATAGAAGATGTAAAAAGAACTTTGGATGTGTTAGAACAATTAGATCCATATAGGGTAGATATAAATAGATATACTAATTCTCCTTTTATTAATTCAAATTCTTTTCCACAATTAAGTTCTGAAAAAATTGAAGAACATACTAGAATATATTCAAAGGTTTTAAAGAAAAGAGGAAAAATAATTAAAATAAATGGAGAAGGGTATGTATATAATTAATTTTAGAATAAATATTTTATTTACAATATAAATATTTAAATGAGGTGTTAAGAAATGAAAAGAATTACTAAAAACTCAATAAAGTGTAATTTGGTGCCAAGATATTATAGTTTCAAAATACCCTCACGACTTTGTTAGTTGTAAATGCGGTTGTTGTAGTGTAGATGGTGGTAACAGCTATTTAAAACGTAGTTATATTCACTCTATAGATGATTTTACAGAGTTAAGTGAGTATGAAGATATAGAAGAAATCGTTGAAAATAAAGAAGTTTTAAAAAGAGTATCAAATATTATTAAGTAATAGAAACGGTATAATGGATATTTATAAATAAAAGGAGAAAATCATGGAAATTAGAAAAGAATTTTATTTACCTAATAAAGGAATTTTAAGTTTATATGATATAAGTTATTTAGAAAGTGATTTTAATTTAGTTATAAAAAATATTTCTGATAGTTTAAAATGTGAGGCTTCTAAAGAACTTTATAATTCTATTAATAGTAAATTGCCTTCATTTAAAGATAATGATTTGAAAATGATTTTTTCTGATTTAAAAACAAGAAGTGAAGAAAAGAAGGAAAAACCATTTTATATGTTTAAAGATACTATGCTAGAAGATGAATTTATAGAATATTTAACTCCTATTGATTATAATTACCAGTCTTATTTACAGTTATTTAACCAAATTAATACTAATTCTATAACTTATCAAGAAAGTCTATATGGACTAACATTTCCTACTAATATTGTTACCTTTGATAAAATTGCTAGTTTCTTAAATAGTGATAATATAGATAAATATCAAAAATATCTAAGAGAATATTTAAAAGTTTTTAATTTTGAATATAGAGAAGTTTATTCTAAAGAAGATTTAATTAAAGAAGAGTTAAATCAAATAATTAAGAGTGATTTTAGTAATCTATTTAGTAATAAGTATTCTCTTGAAAAACAGATAGAAGAAGAGTATCATAGAAAACAGGAAATGGCGAAATCTAATGAAAGAATTTTAAAATTAGGTTGTATTAATAAATAAAAGGAGAAAATTATGGAAATTAAAAAAGAATTTTATTTACCTAATAAAGGAGTTTTAAGTTTATATAACATTAGTTATTTAGAAAGTGATTTTAATCTTATTACAGAAAAAATCTCTACAAGCTTTGGTAATAGAGTAGTTGATATAACTGATAGATTAATACCAGTTAATGATAATTATTTAAGAAAAATTAAATTAAAGGATAAAAGAAAGATAGGAAAGAAAGTTTATCCTGCTACTTATAAAATATATTTACAAGAAAGTCCGTTTATTAAACCATTAACATCTATTAATTATGACCAGGATATAATTAGTTTTAAGGAAATAGATACATTTTTAAGGGAAAATAATAGTCCAGATTATTTAAAAGCTTTAGAAGAATATTTACAAATATTTAACTTTGAATATAAAGAAAATTATGTTAAAGATGAAATAATTAAAAGAGAGTTAGATGAATTAGAGAAGAATAGAGATTTTTATAAAGTTGAACGTTTTTTAGATCAAAAGTATTTTCTTGAAATAGCTTTAGAAAATGATTATAAAAGAAAAGAAGAAATTGCGAAAGCGAATGAAAGAGTTTTAAAATTAGGTAATAGGAAAGTATAGCAATATAAGTACTATTACTTTTTTTAATTTCTAAACTATGCTATAATAAGCTAGTAAGAAAAGGAGGAACTATGGATAGATTAAGTAGAGAAGAAGTACTACATGTTGCTTATCTAGCTCGTATTTCTTTAACAGAAGAAGAAATAGAGAAGTTTAGAGTACAACTTAAAGTACTAATGGATGATATAGATAAGATAAAAAGTGTTAAAGACTATGATGATGAGATGATGTATACACCAATAGAAGAAGTTACTAGATTAAGAGAAGATGTAGTAGGAAGTATGTTAAGTGCAAAAGATGCGACAATAAATGCTCCTAAAAAGAATGGAAGTTTTATAGAAGTGCCGGTGATGATTAATGAGTAAATATTTAGATTTAGATATAAGAAAAATACATGAGTTATTAGTAAAGAAAGAAATAACTCCTCTTGATTTAGTAGATGAAGCCTTAAGTAGAATAGAAGATGCTAAAGACTTAAATGCCTTTATTACTATTAATGATAAAGTAAGAGAAGAAGCAAGCAAATTAGGTGAAGTAGACCCTGATAATCTTTTCTTTGGTATTCCTATCGCTGTTAAAGATAATATTGTTACTAAAGATTTAAAGACAACCTGTGCCTCTCATATCTTAGAAAACTTTATACCAATATATGATGCCACAGTTGTAGAGAAAATTAGAGAAAATAAAATGTTAATTATTGGTAAAACTAATATGGATGAGTTTGCTATGGGGTCTACTAGTGAGACAAGTTACTTTGGTTCACCACTAAACCCTCATGATAAAAAACGGGTTAGTGGAGGTAGTTCAGGTGGTAGTGCTAGTGCTGTATCAGGAGGTCTTATTCCTCTAGCACTTGGAAGTGATACTGGGGGAAGTATTAGACAACCTGCTAGTTACACAGGAATAGTTGGTATGAAGCCAACTTATGGAAGAGTATCACGTTATGGATTAGTCGCTTTCGCATCAAGTCTTGACCAAATTGGACCAATGACTAGAACTGTCTATGAAAATGCTAGTTTACTAAATGTCTTAGTAGGTGAAGATGATAGAGACCTTACTAGTGTAAAAAAAGATAAAGAAGATTTTACAAGACTAATTGGTGAAGATATTAAAGGTTTAAGAATAGCTTTACCTAAATACTTTGTTAGTGATATTGTTGATGAAGAGATTAGTAAAAGAATTAAAGAAGTAATTTCTTTTTGTGATAAAAACGGTGCAGTTGTCGATATTGTTGACATGCAATACTTAGATACAGCTGTTAACCTTTATCAGATAATCGCTATGGCTGAAGCTAGTAGTAACTTAGCACGTTTTGATGGTGTTCGTTATGGCTTTAGAGCCAGTGATGTAAATAGTGTTGATGAAATGTATGGAAAAACACGTGGTGAGGGCTTTGGTGATGAAGTTAAAAGAAGAATTATGGTAGGTTCATACATCCTAAGTGGTGAGAATGCTAAAACATATTATGATAAAGCCTTAATGGTACGTGATGATATAACTAAAGAGTTTAATCGTATCTTTAAAGAATATGATTTAATTATTGGACCAACTACAACAAGAGTCGCTCCACTTCTTGGTAATTCCAAAGATGACCCTCATAAAGCCTTTATGGATGATGTTTTAGTAATACCTGTTAATATGGCAGGACTTCCTGGCTTAAACATTCCTGTAGGAAAAAATAGTGAAGGTATGCCTATTGGACTACATATAATTGGTAAAGCCTTTGATGAAGCGACTATTTATAAACTTGCTAGTTTTCTTGAGGGGGTGTTTTAAATGAGTAACTATATTCCAACTATTGGTCTTGAAGTACATGTCGAAATAAAAAGTAAAAGTAAACTTTTTTCTGATAGTGCCAATGCCTATGGTATGGCTACTAATACTTCTGTTAATGTAATTGACTTAGGCTATCCTGGAACATTACCTACACTTAATAAAGAAGTAATAAGACAAGCACTTAGAGCCTGTAAAGTCCTAAACTGTGATATTACTAGGAAAATGCACTTTGATAGAAAAAATTACTTTTATCCAGATAACTCTAAGAACTATCAGATTACTCAGAATAGAACTCCTATTGGTACTAATGGTTATGTTGAAATAGAAGTAGATGGAGTTAAGAAAAAAATAGGTATTTCTGATATCCATATCGAAGAAGATACTTGTAAGAGTGCCCATCGTGGTAGTGTAAGTCTTTTAGACTTTAATAGAGCAGGAGTACCTTTAATAGAAATAGTAACAACTCCTAGTATTAGTAATGGTAAAGAGGCGATGGCCTATCTTACTAAATTAAAAGAGATGTTATTTTATGCTAATATTAGTGACTGCAAAATGGAAGAAGGAAGCATGAGATGTGATGCTAATGTTTCTATTAGTAAGACTGATATTCTTGGTGTAAGAACAGAGACTAAAAATATTGGTTCTATTCATAATGTTGGACTTGCTATTGAAAAAGAGATAGAAAGACAAGAAAAAGTTCTTGAAACAGGTGGCATTATTAGAGAAGAAACAAGGCGTTTTGATGATAAGTTAGGCGAAACTATCCTAATGCGTGTTAAAGAAACAGGAAATGACTATCGTTACTTCATCGAACCAGATATTCCTTATCTAGAACTTACTGATGAGTTTATTAATGATTCTTTGAAAACTCTACCTTTACTTCCAGATGAACTAAGAGAAAAATATAGTGAGATAGGGCTTAGTTCTCTACAAATAGAAAAACTAATCAATAATAGACCCTTAAACGATTATTTCTTAGGACTACTAGAATTTAAAACTAACTATGTAACAGCTGTCAATCTATTACTTTCAGATATCTCATCATACTTAAATAAACATAATAAAGTAATAACTGATACCCATCTTTCATATGAAAAACTAGTTAGTGTTGTTGATGCTCTAGAAAAAGGAGAGTTATCTAATAAAAATGTTAAAGACTTAATAGATTCACTAATGGAAAGAGATTTGACTCTTGAGGAGTTAAAAAAAGAATTTAACATTAAAAATATTACAGATGACAGCTTTATTAAAGATATCATTACCAAAGTAATAGAAAATAATAGTGAAAGTGTAAATGACTATAAATCTGGTCATGATAGAGCTTTAAAATACTTGATGGGACAAGTAATGAAAGAGACTAAGGGTGCTGTTAATCCTAAAAAAGCTAGTGATATGTTAAAGGATGCTTTAAATAAGTAATTGATAAAAATACTTATAAATTTAAATGCAAAAGGAGATA
>CAMMKE010000019.1 GCA_946497375.1 uncultured Mycoplasmatota bacterium | reverse complement strand
TTGTTTTATAAATACTTATGAAAAAAGCGGACATTTTGTTTTATTAATCACATTTTTTTCAAGAAATTTCAAAGATTCTTTCAAGATTAAATTCTTTGTTGTCAATATTTGTATACAAACTGGCTAAAATATCTCCTTCTTTTATTTTGTCACCTATTTCTTTTTTAATAACAATTCCTGCATTATAATCTATTTTGTCATCCTTATCTTTCCTTCCTGCTCCTAATTTTTCACTTAGTTTGGCAATTGCTAAAGCATTAATATCTTTTAATATGCCATTTTTATTAGCTTTTATATTGTAGACTTTAGCATCTACTTCTAATTTATCAATATTACCATGCTGATATTTAACAAATTCTAAAAATTTATTTAACGCTTTTCCATTTTCTAAATTTCCAACAACTTCTTCCCTAGCTTTCTTTTCAGAAATCTCTTTGCCTAAAGATACCATTTCGCTAGCTAAATTAAGAGATAAATCTAGAAGTTCTCCTTTAGCATTTCCTTTTAAAACATCAAGAGCTTCTATGACTTCTAATTTATTACCAATGTTATGTCCTAAAGGTCTATCCATATTGGATATTACAGTTCTCACCTCTTTTTGATAATATGTACCAATTTTAATTAAGAGACTAGATAAGCGCTCAGCTGATTCCTTAGTTTTAATCAAGGCACCATTACCTACTTTTATATCTATAACTATTTTATCAGCGCCACCTGCTATTTTTTTACTCATGATACTGCTAGCAATTAAAGGAATAGAGTTTGTTGTGGCAGTTACATCACGTAGAGCATAAACTTTTTTATCTAAAGGGGCAAGGTCTTTAGTTTGACTAGTTATAACAAGTCCTATATCTTGAGCTTGTTTTTTTATCTCTTCTTCTGTTAAATTAACAATAAAACCTGGAATAGATTCTAACTTATCTATTGTTCCTCCTGTATAGCCTAGACCTCTTCCACTCATTTTGATAACAGGTACTCCACAACTTGCTACCAAAGGTGCTACTATTAAAGTCGTTTTATCTCCTACACCACCTGTGGAGTGTTTATCCACTTTAATTTTATCTATAAAACTTAGATCTAGAATATCCCCACTTCTAATAAAAATATCAGTAAGAGCGAATACTTCACTGTCACTCATATCATTTATACAAATAGCCATAAGGAAAGCACTCATTTGATAATCTTTTACTTCATCATTTAGATATCCCATAAATATTGTCTCTAATTCTTCTTTAGTTAGTTCATAATTATTTGCTTTCTTACTAATTATATCTAATATCATTATTATCACCTAATTTAATAATAGTTAAAAAAAATTATAATTACAAGAGACTTCACAATATTTTACATTTTCTTAGTAATAGAAAAAGAGATTAGTTAGCTAACCTCTTACTTATAAGCTCAAGAGCCTTTTTAGGATCTTCTAATATCAATTGATGAAGAGATTCTATTTCTCTTAATCCTTTAATGAAGTCTATTTCTTCTTTAGCCATACTAGTAACTTTCTTATTTTTACCTTTAGGCTTAACAGGATTATCATATCCCAATAGATAGTCTACATCAACATCTAATACCTTTCCTAATTTTGTTAGGGTGTCCAAAGTTGGGGTCCTCGTGCCATTTTCGTAGCAACAAATACTTACTTTTGTAACATTTACAAGCTCGCCCAACTCTCGTTGCGTTAAACCACTGTTTATACGCAACTCTTTTAAACGTTTACTTAAAAGCATATTTGTCTCTCCTTAATTAATTGTTTACTAAACTATATATCTTTTTAATAGTAAAAGTCAACTAAAAATTTAAGATTATTGAAAAATAAGTCTAAAAAAGGCTAATTATCGATATTTTTGACATCGCTTTTCTTCTTATTTGACAGAAAAGTAACTTTATCTGCTACTACTTCTAAAAAGTATCTTGAACCTTCTTCTGTCTTAATAATATTACTTTGAAGACGTCCTCTAATGCCTACAATATCTCCAACTTTACAATACTCTTTAGTAAGTTTAGCTTTCTCTTCCCAAAGAGTACAGTTAATAAAGTCTGTCTCATAAACTCCATCCATATTTTTAAAAGAGCGTGGTACTGCTAAAGAAATGGTACCTACTTTCTTACCAGATTCTGTTTCTTTAATATCGATATCTTTAGTTAGACGTCCTACTAATATTAAACTATTTAACATGCAATTCCTCCTTTCGCAACTAAGGTAGCATAGTTTTAAAATCTATGCAAAAAGAGAAAATTGCAAATTCAAACTATTTTTTTAGCAAATTTTATAAATTCAAGTGTTCAAATTAATAAATTGACCCTCATTTTGGGGGTCAATTTGCAAAATTACAAGTTTTTTTTCAAAAGTTGATTTAGTTCTACAGCATACTCCATAGGTAGTTCTTTTCTAAACTCTTCTAGAAAGCCTAAAACGATTAATTCTTCACAAGTTTCTTTAGGTATTCCTTTACTTTCTAAATAGAAAATATTAGCATCATTTATCTTAGAAACAGTCGCTTCATGTTCAATAGTACTAGTGTTATTAGATACTATATTTGTAGGTATAGTATCACTTATACTATCTTTATCTAGTATTAAAGTGTCACATTTTATCATAGAGTATGAGTTAGTGGCATCTTCTTTAATCTTAACATCTCCACGATATGTGGCATTACCTCCACCTCTTGCAATACTTTTAGAGATTATCTTACTGTTAGTATTTTTACCTAAATGAATCATTCTAGCTCCAGTATCTTGGATTTGCTTATTACTAGCGACAGCGATACTAATGCAAGTACCAGTAGAATTATCTCCTTTTAAGATACAACAAGGATATTTCATAGTTAAAGCACTACCAATATTACCATCAATCCACTCCATTGTACCATTTTCTTCGACTAAGGCTCTTTTAGTAACTAGGTTATAAACATTAGGAGCCCAATTTTGAATAGTTGTATAACGGCATTTACTGTTTCTTCCCACATAAATTTCAACAACGGCAGCATGAAGTGATGAAGTAGCATAAGTAGGAGCGGTACATCCTTCAATATAATGAAGTTCACTGTCATCATCGACAATAATTAAAGTTCTTTCAAACTGGCCCATTCCTTTACTATTAATTCTAAAGTAACTTTGTAGTGGTCTATCTAGTTTAGTATGAGGTGGTATATAGATAAAACTTCCTCCTGAAAATACAGAACCATTTAAGGCGGCATATAGATTATCTGTGTTTTTAACTATCTTACCAAAGTATTTTTTAACAAGAAGAGGATACTCTTTAATGGCATTATCAATTGATGTAAAGATTACTTTTTTGTCAGTAAGTTCTTTAAGCATATTATGATAGATTACTTCACTTTCATATTGAACACCCATACCAGACATATATTGTTCACTTTCAAGGACACCTAGTTTATCTAATTCACTTTTAATTGGCTTCATTACTTTAGACCAGTCATCAGTTAATTCATCAGTTGCACTCTTATAGTAAATAATATCATCAAAATTAAGTTTAAACTTAGGTCCAAAAGGCAAGTCTTTATTCATCTTTGTAAAATATTCATATGACTTTAATCGATAATCTTTGACCCAGTCTCTTTCTTTTTTATGTTCTGATATTTTTAAAACATTCTCTTTAGTTAGTCCCTTAATTTCCACTATTTTCCTCCTTTAGAATCTTATTAATTGTATCGACAGGAAGAAGGGCACAGTGTTTTCTATTAGGTTGCATATAGATAGTATCATAGGCCATAAGTTCACCTAATTTTTCTTCATCATAATCTTTCTCATCGATTAGATGTTCATAGTTTTCTATTAAATCTTTAACTTCATCAACACTCTTCCCTATTATTTTTCTTAAGAAAATAGAGGTAGCGGAAGTTGAGATTGCACATGCTTCACCATCAAAGTTAGCATCTACTACCTTACCATCTTCTATTTTTAGTTCTATATCGATATTATCAATACAAGATTCATTATTAGTATTCGCTTTTTTATAGCCACTTTCATTTTTTAGTCCTTTATGATAAGGATTATTATAATTATCTAGTATTATTTCTCTTTTTAATTCTGCATCCATAAATACCTCCTACAATATTACTTTAAATAAATCATCAGACTTTTCTAAAACTTCTACTAACTTATCTATCTCTTCTTTAGTATTATAAAAATATAAACTGATACGACAAGTATTTTTAATATTTATTTCATCTTTTAAAATTTTAGCACAATGATTACCGGCTCTTACACAGATATTATAATGATCTAAGTAAATAGCTGTATCTTGGCTGAATATTCCTTCTAGATTAAATGCTAAAATACCACTATCAGTACTTTTGTTATAAAGAATTACTTTTTTATTTTTTTCTAGTTTAGAGACAAGATATTTTTTTAGTTCTTTTTCATAGTTATAAATATTATCCATACCTATTCTTTCTAGATAATCAATAGCAGCACCTAGTCCTATTACTTCGGCAATAGGTGGGGTTCCGGCTTCAAATCTTGTAGGAATGCTCTTATACTCTACTTCTCCTGTTACTTCAAAGTATTGATTCATGCCTCCACCATACTCTATAGGCTTCATCTTTTCTAAATATTCTTCTTTAGCATAAAGTACTCCTACTCCAGTTGGTCCTAACATCTTATGAGCTGAAAATGTTAAAAAGTCAATATTGTCTTTAATAACATCTGTTTTCATATGAGGAACACTTTGGGCACCATCTACTACTAATATTATATTGTTTTTATGAGCGATTTTACTTATCTCATGAATATTTCTTACATCTCCTACAACGTTAGTAATATGAGCGATCGAGATTACTTTAGTTTTATCTGTTATAGTATCAGTTAAAGCTTCTAGAGTTAATTCATGATTATCATTTAAGGGTATATAACTTATCTTTATCTTTTTTTCAATAGACAACTCTAACCAAGGTAAGACGTTTGAGGCATGTTCACTTTTAGTAAGTAAAACTTCATCACCTTCATTTAAATAGTCTTTCATAAAGCCAAAGACTATTTTGTTAAGTGAATCTGTATCACCTGCTGTAAAAACTATCTCTTTACTACTCTTAGCATTTATAAAGTCTTTTACTTTATCTCTAACTTTTTCATACTCTTCACTTGCTTTAAGAGATATTTTATAATCTCCTCTATGAATATTCGCTCCATAATTATAGTAGTAATCATCCATCGCTTCAACTACACATTTAGGTTTTAGGGTTGTCGCTCCATTATCAAAATATATTATATCATTATTTAAAATAGGAAAATCTTCACGATTAATAATAATCACCTCCCTTGTACTTTACTTTCTTCCAAAAATATCTGGTGTACCACCAATAAATTCTATTTTTCCATCATTATATACAACAGCTTGACTATCTTTTATGGCATAGACTTTAAACTCATTATCTTCTAAGACTCTTTCAAAAAAATCTTTAGTCCACTTTTTACGGTCTTCTCTCATGTAATGAGGAATTATATTGAAATCTACTAAGTTGAGTTCTTCATGAGTTTTAGCAAGTTCTTTATCTTTTGGATAACGTTCTTCCCAAAACTTTTCACTTGTAATTTTCTTACCAAGAACAATTGAACCTGCAGATGTACCCATTATTACTTTTGTTTTACTTATATTCTTAATTATATCTATAGTATCAGTTTCTCTAAAAAGTTTTTCTAATAAATGTTGTCTGCCACCAACTATATAAATTAAATCAGCCATATTTAAACGTTTCTTTATTTCTTCTTTGCTATAGGCTCTAAAGTTGACAAAATCTATAATTCCACCAATGTACTTTTCGATGTTAGATAGTTCTTTTATTAACCATCTTTTATCTTTTGTACCATCAAGCCCTACATAGGCTTCATTAATTATAGCAATGTTTATTTCTTTTAAGGGCTTCCCTACTAATTTTTCTACTTCGTTAGCAATTTCATTAGTAGTAAATCCTTGTGATGCTAAAACTAATTTCATGTAATCACCTCATTACTTTATTTAAAATATTATCAAGTAGGCTCTCATAATCTTTAGGTAACTCTACCATTTTCATAAAGCCATTTAATAAAAGATTAAAAGCTGCTTTCTTACTTATTCCTTTTGTTTCTAAATAGAATAATAATTTATTATCAAAGGGACCTGTATAGGCAGAATGATTTGCAACAGAATCAAACTCATCGATAAAAAGATTTGGTTCTATTAAACTTTTACCCTCATCTAAATTAATTATTCTACTAGACTGATTACATATTGAACCTATCATACCCTTTTTAATATAGCCATTAACACTAAACTTTAAATCTCCCCTACCATAACTAATACCATGACATATAACATTACTTATAGTCTCTTTATTTTGATGATAAACATTTACTTCATTAGTTATCTTTTTATCAGTAACAGTCATATTATAAAAATCTAGTTTAGCTTTGTTATAGATATTAATATTAACAGTAATACTTTCTTCTGTAATATTATAAATAGTTGTAGAGTTTAAAATATTAAAATCAACTTTTATATTATGTTTAGTTACAAGATATAGTTTTACATTATCACTTTCAATATTAATAGTAGTATCTTTATCTAGTTCTAGTTTAAAAGTACCTTCTTTATTAAAACAAACTGTACTATCTAATAATATATTATTCATGATTTTCACTTGACTCCACTTCATTTACCCCAGTAAAACCTTTTTTTTCTATTTGTTTGGCAAGAGTAATATCTCCTGTTTTGATTATCTTACCATCTTTCATTTCATGAACAAAATCTGGTTTAATTAAATCTAGAACTCTACTATAATGAGTAATAATTAAGACACTGGTATCTTGATGTTCTTTTAAATATTCATTGATGTTTTTGGCAACTACTTTTAAACTGTCTACATCTAGTCCACTATCTAATTCATCTAAGATAATAAAACTAGGGGTTAATACTTTTAGCCCTAAAACTTCATTTTTCTTTCTTTCACCACCAGATAATCCCTTATTAATAGATCTATGCATAACGTCTTTTGGTAGATTTAGAGAGTCTAATTCTTTTTTCATCTTAGTAATAAAAGTATATAGATTAGTATCACTACCTCTTTCTTTTAAGGCAGTTCTTAAAGCTTCACTATTACTTACTCCATCAATAATAGATGGGTCCTGCATAAGTAGGTAAATACCTAGTCTTGCTATTTCATCAGTTGATAGGTCATTTAAAGTCTTTTCATTATAAGTAATAGTACCTCTTTCTATAACATAATCAGGATGGTGCATTATTACTTTAGATAAAGTACTCTTACCTACACCATTAGGTCCCATAATAGCATGGATTTCTCCATCATTTATAGTAAGAGAAAAGTCTTTTAAAATCTTTCTATCAGTATCTTTTATTAATACACTCAACTTATCTATTTTAAACATATTATCACCCTTTCTAATTGTATGATAAAATATATTATTAAATTGTCAATATTTATGTTAAAAGACATGCTTAGTATAACACATAATTGCTTATATTTAAAGGTTTTGGTAAAATAATAAATGAATGGATAGTGAGGCATATGAGTAAAAGAAAAATGAATAGTTTAATGTTAGGACAAGCGATGCTTTTTGGTATCATAATTATCTTTTTTGGTTTTATTATTGTTAGAGAAAAAGTCCCTACTTTAAAGTCTAAGACTGTAGAAGAAGATATTAATACTTATTATGAAGAAAACTATGAGGATCTAGATGTATCAAAAGGAGACTTAAAATATAATAAAGATGATAATAGTTATAGTATTACTTATTATAATAAAGATTACGAAGAGTTAAATTTTACTATTACTTCTTTAAATAATAAAATAACTGATAATTATAAAGAGAATTATGTAAAAGGTAAAGAGGTGTTGAGGAATGCTAGTAAAGAGGTTTTAGATAAGTATAAGGAGATTTTTAAAAATACTAACTTTCAAAACATTAAGATAGAGTTTAAAGATTTAGATAAGTATAACAAAGCTGAAGCGATAGATATCTTAGAAGGTAATATTTATAATACAGGATACTACTCTGTTAGTTATTATGTTAAAGTTGATAGTTTAGATGATGTTTATCTTAACAATTTAATTAATAGTTTTAATAGTATTGCCTTAAGCAATGGCTTAAATACAAATAATTATAGTGTTACTTTTGATAATAATGGTATAATAAAGATAGTTGAAGGAGGAGATTTTAATGAATGATTGTTTATTCTGTAAAATAATTAAAGGAGATATTCCATCTTATAAAGTATATGAAGATGATAAAGTATTAGCTTTCTTAGATGTTAATCCTAATAGTGATGGTCATACTTTAGTAATACCTAAAGACCATTATGAAAATTTATTTAGTACACCTAATGAGGTTATTACTTATATGATTGATACTATTAAGACAAAGATTTATCCTATCTTAAAAGAAAAACTTAATATTGATGGTTTAACTATTTGTCAGAACAATTATTATGGACAGGATGTTAAACACTATCATATTCATTTAATACCAAGATATAATAGTGATAGTTTTAAATGTACTTATGATAGTAGCGAAGTTAGTGATATTAAAGATGTATATGATAAATTAAAAACTGAGTAGAGATTTTTCTTTACTCATAGTTAAAAGTTTTACGGTTAGAGTCGCAAAACTTTTTATTTTTTACATTTTTGCGGTTATATTCTATTTTAAGAAGAAACTAAAGATAAAATCTATTATTATTAATATTAAAAGAATGATAGATATAAATTTAGGGATTTTTTCGATAAATTTATCTGTTAGAGGTTTTACTACATATAAGAATATGAGGCAAGCTACTCCCCAACCTAAACTTACTTCTAAAGCAATATATTTACCAAAGTTAAATTTTAAATCAGTATAATCCCAAAAACTTTTATGGAAAATAAATTCTGTTAAGTATCCTCCTGCTAGTTCTAATATTGTTAAGATTATTGTAACTGCTAAGAAAAGAATAATAATTTTTAAAGGTCTATTTAACTTTACTCTATTAAATACTAACCTAGTAAAAAAAATCATGATAATTACTCCAAAGCCATATATGGGCATCCAAGGTCCATAAAAAGGATTGTTAGTTAAGGACCCTGTAGTTATTAAATGCATGATATTTTCAAAGAGAAAACCAAAAAAAGAGAACAAAATAAAGTTATTTAAATAATAATATAAATTCTTTTTTGAAGTCATTAAAGTTCACCTCTTTGTTATTATGTACAAATATCTTTATATCATACAAAAAGAAACTCTAATAAAGAGCTTCTTAATTAATATGTCATACAAGAACCCAAGATAATAGCTAGTAAGATGTATAATACAATTATGATTACAAAACTATTTCTTGGTCTAGATGTACAGCAGCTTGTAGTTACTGTTTGATTATTTGAACAAGACATTTTTACACCTCCTTATTATATCTTAGATATAGGCACCTATAATTATAACTAGTAAGATAAATAATACTAATATAATAGCGCTGTTTGAATTACAATTACCCATAACTTAATCCTCCTTTTTTTCTAGTGTTCACATTATTTTATGGTAATTAATAAAAAAGTGTGATAAATTTACCTTATTTATTTGCAAGTTAGTTAAGTTAATGCTATGATATTTAATGAACTGATAAGGAGGAAATTAAATGAAAAAAATAGTTAAAGCGACTGCTTCTCTTCTTGCAATTTGTCTTTTAGTTACTGGTTGTGGAAATAAGGCTGAACTTAAAGATAACAATACAGTAGTTAAGACTGATGAAGGAAAGATTACAGCAGATGCTCTATATGAAGAATTAAGGGATAAATATGGTATTAGTGTTTTAGTTGATATGATAGATCATCAATTATTTGATGAAAAGTATAAAACTGATGATACTGAAAAAGAAACAATTAATTCTCAGATTGAACAGATGAAGAGTCAGTACAATAATGATGATGAGGCTTTTCAAGCTGCTATTAAGCAATATTTAGGTGTTGAAGATGAAGATGAGTTAAGAGATATGTTATCACTTGAATATAAGAGGAATTTGGCGATTGAAGACTATGTAAAGAATAGTGTTACTGATGATGAGATACAAAAATATTATGATGATGAAGTTATCGGTGATATTAAAGTTAGACATATCTTAATTAAACCTGATACTAATGATGATATGTCTACTGAAGAAAAACAAGAAGCAGAAGATAAAGCTAAGAAGAAAGCAGAAGACTTAATTAAGAAGTTAGATGATGGTGCTGATTTTGAAGAGCTTGCTAAAGAGTATTCTGATGATACTGGTAGTGCTAGTGATGGTGGCTTAATTGATTACTTCAATAAAGATGATAATATGGATGAAGCTTTCTTAAATGCCTCAATTGACCTTGAAAAAGGTAAATATACAAAAGAGCCTGTTAAGTCTAGTTTTGGTTATCATATAATTCTTAAAGTTGATCAGAAAAGTAAACCTAAATTAAAGAAAGTTAAAGATGATATTATAAAAACACTTGCTGATGAGAAGTTAAATGAAGATGCATCTTTAAGATATAATGCTTTAATTGAAATTAGAGAAGAAGCAGGTATTAAGTTTAATGATGATAGTCTAAAGAAAGATTATGATGATTTAATGCAACAACTATTAGACAGTGTTAATAATAGTTCAACTGCTAGTTAGAAATAGAAAATTTAATATTTAAGAGAAGTACTGTATAGGTTACTTCTCTTTTTTGACAAAATAAAGTTTTTGTAGTATAATATGCGACACAAGAAAAGAAAGGGATGATATTATGAGAAAAGATATAACTGAAGAAACCAAGCAAAGATTAATTCCTATTTATGAGCAAGTAGAAAAAGATTTTAAAGAATTTCCATATATTAAAACAACAGAGGATTTCTTTATTTGGAGATCACAAATTAAAGAAGCTATAGAAGAAGAATTAAAAAATACTGATAAGGAAAATGATGATGAGTATAAAGATCAATTACGTTATAAAATAATAAAGGACAAAATTAAAGACAATAAATCTTTAGAATTACTTTATGACTGGGCTAATTTTTATATAAAAGTTGATGAAAGTAAAGCTAATTTAAGATTAACTAATTATCAGTATGGTATAGAAGATAATGATCATATAATAAAGGCTTCTAGTCTATTACATAATCAACTTGCAAAACAAGGAAAAGCTAATGCAAATGATTTATCTAATATTTTACAAATAAGTGAACTTAATTTATTAGTAAAATATCCTCCTATGCAAAGAACTATAAGTAGTCCTTATGAATTTGAAAGAGCTGTTGTTAAGGAAGACGAGAGTGAAGCATGGTCTGCTCCTTTATTTATTACTTTACTTAGAGCATATGGAGTTGATGGGGAAGATTTACTTGAAGTTAGTAAACAGGTTGAATCTTTGAGCAAAAAATATATAAAAGAGATTGAAGATAAAAATACTAATACTCTTGATGTTTCTTTTAAAAAATATGTATATTATAAAAGAGGATAGCCAAACACTACCCTCTTATTCTTTTGGCATCTTAAAACCTAAGCTATACATCTTTTGTTTTAATTTATACTCTAGTTCCTTACCAGAGTATTTTTTACTTAATTTATTATAATACTTTTGATATTCTTTTTTTGCAATATCACTATTTTCTTCTATAACAGTAGAGTTTAATACTTCTTTTATTATTTCTTGGTGAAAACCATTATTGATTAAATCTAGCCCTAGTTTTTGTTTTAAAACTTTAGCACTTTTATTATGATTAGATTTTATTTTCTTAGAGATTAACTTCTCTATTTTTTCTTTTTCTAAGACGGTCGTAAACTCATCTAGGGTTTCATTATAATCAAGAGAAGTTATTCCTTTTTTAATTAATTCCTGCTCTATTTTTTTAGGGCCTTTATTAGAAGTTATAATAGCATTATGAACATAACTCTTAGCATAGTTCTTATCATTAATATAACCTTGTTTTTCTAAAGTGTTGATAGCAAAGGATATACTTTCTTTACTATATTTTTTTTCAGTTAAGAGCTTTCTTATTTCTTCTTTAGTTTTAATAGTTCTTTTTAAAGTCTTTAGAGCATCATAATAACTCTCATAGTTTTTATTATCTTTAATTATCTTATTAAGTTCATCTTCTTCTATAGTCTTAGTTATTAGTAACTCATACTTTAATATTATCTCTTCATAGAAGTCATAACTATTAAAATTATCTAAATATATAGTATATAGACCATTAGCTCTTTTCTTAAACTTTTCTATTTTCATATTAGTCTCCTTATTTAATTACTTTATTAAAATGATATAACTGTTTACATAAAGGCTTCTTTCTAGTACCATTATGTATTTCTACTTCTTCTAAATTAGTATAGATATTAGGTGTTTTTATTCCCATACTATTAAGTGTTTTTAAATCATATTCTTTAAAGGCTGCACATGGTAAAACTGTACCATCATATTTAATAACAAGTTTAGAAAGTCCAGCTGTGCACTTATGAGTATCTTCTTCTTGTAAATGGATACCTACTCTTAAATTTCCTTTAAACTCATTTTTACATTTTTCATAGATTTCAAGAAACTCTCTAAATTCTTCTTCTGTTAAAGATAGTAAATCTTCATTTGTTTTACCTCTTCCTTGGGGAACAAAATTAAGAATGCTTAACTCATCAAATTCTGCAACATTAAGCATCTCAATAATATCAGCGAGTTCTTTGTAATTAATTTTTGTAGGAATGAAATGAGCATCGGTATTAAGTCCAGCACTTTTTTATTTTATCATTGATAATGTTACTAAATCAAATAAATCTTTAGTTCCCATAATTTTATCATATACATCTTTGTTCCAAGCTTCAAAGTCAAAAACAATTTTATCAAGTCCACTTTCTTTTAATAGTTTACAGTCAGATGATGATAGAGAATCAAAAGTTTTTTCATTATACCATAAGTAAATCTTCATTTCCTTTTCAATCAATATATCAAACTCTTCTTTAGACATACCTTCAGATAAATATGACTTATACTGTTTTCTTAGATTGAACTCTAACATTTCTTTATCTTCTTCTGTCATTTTAGTTCTTAGTTTTATACCACTAGTGAATAAGACTGTTTTAATATTATTTAGTTTACAATATCTAATCATTCTTAATAGTTCAGGATGTAATAGAGGTTCTCCTCCAGATATAGATATTTCTTTTATTCCGCCTATACTAATAAAATAATCTATTACTTCTTTAAACTTTTTATAATCTATCATTCTTTTTTTATTGATAGATGAACAAGAAGAACAAAATAAACAATTATTAGGACAGGTTTCTATTATTTCAAAGCATAAATCATTTAGCATTATTAATTCCCCCTCTACAGTCATTCTATCACATTAAATAGTTAATTTAAATAATAAAACACATACCAAACTGTGATATGTGTTTCTTATTAGTTTTCTTTTTCAACTACTTTTAATTTTCCCTCTAATATCTCTTCTAGGGCTCTACCAATATTTTTTTCACATTTATATTGGTTTAAGGCTAGTTGATAGTGTTCATCTTTAGTCATTTCTTTACTACGTCTTGCAGCGATATGAACTAATTCATACTTAGAACTTACAATATTAAGTAATTTATCAATAGATGGATAATTCACTTGTATCACACTCCTTATTATTATCTTATAATTATAAAGAATATTTTACAAGTGATATGACATAATTAGACATTTTTTAACATGTAAAAACCAAGATGGTTATCTTGGCTTTTAACGAAAGTTACAACATGAACCTTGGTCAATATTGCAACAAACATTTTCTTCACAGCAAGTATATCTAGGACAATAAGTATGTTTGAAAATGTGATGATTAACTATTCTTGTATGGATTGGACATACGTGAGGTACTTGATGAACGAAAGTTCTATTTATTTGACGCTCTTGTACTGGTTCAATGATTGGAGATTGGCTATCCATCATTTCCATATTATTTTGGCCCATTCCCATACTATTATTGTTCATATTGATATCAATATTCATATCTTGGTCAACGACATTATTATTACCATCGATAGTAGAATTCATATCGATAGCTTGATTATTAAATAACATACACTTTCCTCCTCTAGTATTAAGATATTCACTTAGGAAATTTGTGTATAAATTATTTGCCTAAAATGGCATTTTAAAGTTACCATTTTTCATTTGTTTCATCATTTTTTTCATACTTTCAAATTGTGTTAATAGTTTATTTACTTCTGATACTGATAATCCACAACCTTTAGCGATTCTTGTTTTACGTGATGCTTTAATAATAGATGGATTTCTTCTTTCTTCTTTAGTCATAGAAAGGATTATAGCTTCGATATGAGCCATTTGTTTAGGGGGAATATTTACATTAGTTAGTCCCATCTTTTTAGCACCTGGTATTAATTTTAAGATGTTTTCAAGTGGTCCTAGTTTCTTTATTTGTTTTAGTGTTGATAAAAAATCTTCTAAGTCAAACTTACCTTGTTGCATTCTTTTAGCAGTTTTTTCAGCTTCTTTTTCATCAATAGCAGCTTCTGCTTGTTCAACTAAAGAGACGATATCTCCCATTCCAAGAATACGTCCTGCCATACGTTCTGGGTCAAATGAGTCTAGTCCATCTAGTTTTTCACTTGTACCAATAAACTTAATAGGTACATTAGTTAAATGTCTTACGGATAGAGCAACTCCACCTTTAGTATCACCATCTAATTTAGTTAATATTACTCCTGTTAGTTTTAATTTATCATTAAAGCCTGTTATAACATTAATAGCATCTTGACCCATCATTGCATCTATTACAAGTAATGTTTCTTGTGGAGACACCGCTGCAGTAATATTTTCTAACTCGTCCATTAAAGCTTCATCTATTTGAAGACGTCCTGCAGTATCGATTAGGACATAGTCATAACCATTTTCTTTAGCATAGTTAATAGCATTCTTACTTATTTCTACAGGATTACCTTTACCTTCACTATAAACTTCAATATTAAGTTCTTTTCCTAGTTGTTTTAACTGGTCAATGGCAGCAGGGCGATAAACATCACAAGCGACCATTAAAGGTTTCTTACCTTTTTTCTTACGTAAGTAATTGGCAAGTTTTCCGATAGTTGTAGTTTTACCACTACCTTGAAGTCCTACTAACATAAGTATCGCAGGATTACCATTAAGGTTTAAAGGTGCAGAGTCTCCTCCTAGTAATTCAGTTAATTCATCTTTAACTATCTTAACAAATAAATCTCCTGGTTTAATACTAGTTCTAACTTCTTCTCCTAAAGCTTTTTCTTTAACATTATTAACAAACTCTTTAACTACTTTATAATTAACATCTGCTTCTAGTAATGCTAGACGTATTTCTTTCATCATATCGCCGATATTATCTTCAGTTATTTTACCATAACCTTTTATCTTATGTAGAGCATTTTGTAATCTATCTCCTAAGCTTTCAAACATTTTATCACTCTCTTTTCTTTAAATATTATAACTGATAAGTAAAAAAAAGTAAAAAGAAAATGATTAAATATCACTTTCTGTATTTGCCATATTATTAGCGAGAGCTGTTAACTCATTAAGTAAGTTATTATATTCATTTAAGATATTATCATCACTAATATAAATATCTGTATCAGTATACTCTATATAATTAGCATTATTTTCTAATAATGTTAGTATTTCATCTACTTTATCTAAGAATTCATTTAAATTATTAGATAGAGTCTCCATTTGTTCTTTAGTACTCTTAAGGGTTTCTAAATCTTTTTTAGTATACATAAGGTCTAGATATAAATCATAATAATATTCACTATTACTAAGTTTATCTTTATCTATTAAGTTTTTAATAGTATCTTCTTCACAAAGACTACTAATATTTTTTAACTCTTTTGTTACTTTACTTTTAGTATTGCTTATAAGAGCATGACTCTTCGTGTAATTAGGACTATCATTTCTTAGACTATTAATAGTTAATATATCAGTTAATTCTTCATCATTTAAATAACTATTTATCGCTTTAACACTATCTGATAGACTCTTATAATACTTTTTAACTGTTTCTTCTACATAGGCTCTATCTCCTGTTGTTTTAACCTTGATAGAATAATCATCTGTCGCTAAGTCTTTATTACTGTAATTAATTATTTCTTGTTTTAAAATATCTTCTTCTTGTAATTCTTTATATGCCATAAAGAATATTAATCCTAAAAATATGACAACTGCTATTACAATACCAATAATTATCTTTTTAATACTTTTTTTCTTTTTCATAAATTTTCTCCTTTATTTAAATATTATTTTGGCATAAGAGCTATCAATACAGTCTATTTCTATTTCTGCTAGAGGATGCTGTATTGTATGATTAATATTTTCATTCTCTATTATATAGGGAAATTTATATTTAAATATTTCATCATCACTATATTTAGACGGTATAGCGGAAAATACAGCCCATATCCATTGTATATCTTTATTATTTTCTAGTAATTTTATTAAATCTTGATGCTTTATAATGATAAATTCTTTATTAGAAAACTCTTCATTATTTGTTTCTATATCTGTAATCAACCACTTATAGTTTAAATCTTTTATTTTAAATTCTTTCATCAATTTATACATATTAGTATTAAAATCATTCTTATCTTCGTAAATATAACTTTTCATATTTTTCCTTAACTTTCTGGTATTTCTATATCTTCTATTTCCCCAAAATTAGAATAATTAAC
>CAMMKE010000018.1 GCA_946497375.1 uncultured Mycoplasmatota bacterium | reverse complement strand
TTAACAAATTAAAAGAGATTACTCAGAAAACTAAGTAATCACGATTTTATCCTGGTATCTATAAACACTTTAAAGGAGATTATTATCTAGTTGAAGAAATTGCTAAAGACTGTGAGACTTTAGAAGATTTGGTTATATATAGAAAACTATATGAAGATGGAAGTTGTTGGGTTAGACCTTTAAAAGATTTTATGGAAAAAGTTAATCATGAAAAGTATCCTAATGTTGAACAAGAATATAAGTTTGAACTTATAGAACCGTATAGTAAAAGAGATAACTTTAAAGGAGAATAAATGTAATGGATAAAATAAGTTATAAAGAATTTAAAGATTTTTTAGATAGTGATGTAGATGAAGCAGAATATTTTGGTTATAGTAAAGAAGATTTAATCAGTTTGAAAGAACGTTTAGAAGGTTTAAGAGAACGATTTGAAATATGTGAATCTAGAATAGAAAGTGATAGAGAAAAAATTAAAAGGGCTTATAGTGATATAAGTGGTATTTCTTATAGTGATTATCGCAAAACTTTAACTTTTGACGTTGGTAACTCTTCATATTATTTGACTAAAGTTGAAGAAAAGAATATGTATAAAATTAATTGGTATGCAAGTTGTGAGTCGTCAATATTTACTAACATTAAATTAATTAAACATATAAATATAGGAAGAAAATTTTCTGAAGAGATAGATAATATCGTAGAAAATAGTGCAAAATACTATAACAAAGAAAATGTTATTGAATCAGTTAGTTCAATATTTTATTTAGCAGATAGTTATTTTTCATCTGCATTAAACTGTAATAAATATCCTTTTTTCTCTATTGATAAAAGAACTTTAATGCCTGAAGAATATACAATAATTCCTTTTAAAGTAGAATATGATACTCTTCCAAAAATAACTACCAAAGATAAACAAAAACTATTAACTAAAATAATGGTTCCAAGAGGATTTTTAAATTGAGTAGAGTAATTATTTATAAAAGTAAAACAGGGCATACTGAAAGATATGCTAAAATGCTTAGTGAAGAGTTAAATATTCCGTGTTATTCATATAAAGATGCTATAGTTAGTAAAAATGATGAAGTAATATTCCTTAGTTATATCTATGCTTCTAAAATAATGGGATTATCTAAAATATTAAAGAAATATAAAGTAAAAGTAGTAATTGCTGTAGGTGCACTTGCCTATAGTAAAGATTATCTTAATACTCTAAAAGATGCTAATAATATAAAACTTCCTTTCTTTTATCTAAGAGGAGGAATTGATTACAGTAAATTAAATTTTTTCTTTAGAAAGTTTCTTCCTGTTATTGGTAAAGATATTGCTAAAGATGATAAAGAACTCTTAAACTTATTTAAAAATGGTGGAGACTTTGTTACTAAAGATAACTTAAACGAAGTGCTTAATTACTTAAAATAGCTATTAACTTAGTTATTTTTTTATTTAAAGAGTGCTAGCAACTAACTAGCACTCTTATCTCCTTCTTCTAACATAGTTGTTATAAAAATACCATACCCTTTCTTAGCATCACTTACAATAACATGAGTAACCGCTCCAACTATCTTATTATTCTGGATAATAGGGGAACCACTCATACCTTGGATGACACCTCCAGTTTCATTTAAAAGTTCTTTATCTGTTATTTCAAAAAGAATATTTTTAATATCAGTATCTTTATTAACATTTAAAATATTTATCTTATATTCTTTTACTTCATTACCATTTATAACAGTCCTAATTATTGCTTCACCTTTCTTAACATCATCTTTGGTTCCTACTTCTAAAGTTTCAGTATTTAAGAGTTCACTTGTATATTCACCAAATATTCCAGACTCTTCATTAGAGTTAATCTTACCATAAGTTACAGATTCATCATAAGTTGCATTTTTCTCACCTGGTGAACCATTCTCGCTTCTAGTATTATCAGTTACAGTTGCTTTAAAGATTTTTCCATCTTTTATCTCAAATTTTTCACCAGTAGTTCTCTCTGTAATTTCATGACCTAAAGCTCCAAAGATAGTTGTTTTAGGATCGATATAAGTTAGTGTACCAATACCTGTTATTTCATCCTTTACATAAAGACCAGTTTTACAAACATTACTACTATCACAAACCATATCTAAAGTTAAATTAGAAGACTTACCATTTCTAATAATAGTTACATCTAACTGATTATTACTATCTGCTTCACTATTAACTGCATCTACCATTTCATCTATATTATTTACTTTGGTATTATTAATTTCTGTAATAGTATCACCAATTTCAAAACCGGCATCTTTTCCAATATATCTACTTTCTACTTCATAGAAGCCAACTACTAAAACACCTTTAGAATTAACTTCTATACCAATGGTTTCTCCACCTGGGATAATATATTTGGAATAAGCATAGATGTTTATGGGCATAATAAAGAGTATAAGAAGAGGAAAAATTATTTGTAGCTTTAATTTTTTTAAAAAATGCATTTTAATCACTCCTTAGCTACATTACTATTATGGAGCATTTTAAGAAAAAAAGACGTGTTAAATCTTGCCAATATTAAACAAATATGATATAATATAGAGCTAATTAAGGGGGAATACTATGAAAGTATGGAAGACTGCTAAATTTTTTAAAAAAGATAAAAATATAGAGTTAATTACTAGAAGTTATATTAATTATATATATAAATATGGTCCAATTAACGATATTATTAGAAAATATAATATTAATCCAAGTGATGTTTATAAATTAAATCAATATACTGCTAATAGAATTGCAGGATTACTAATATTATATCTTGCTAAAGATAAGAAAAGACTTAATGATATAGTCTTAAAGTATGATACTAGTGATTTATTAGTTAGTGATATTACACCAGAAATAGAAGGATATATAGAAAGGTAAGGGGAGTTTATGGAAGCGAAAAAAGTTAAAAGTAATTATAATAAAAAGAAGAATGTTAAAAAGATAAACTTTTTATCTAATAGTAAGAGAGTTAATACAACTAAATTATTTAAATAGGTGAGTTATGTATTCTAAGAAATTAATATATGACTATATTATAGGTAATGATATAGGTAATCTAGAAGAATTAGAAAGTGATAATAACTTTCTTTTTGAAGTCTTAAAAGCATCTCATGATATATCATACTATAGTTATTTAGATATATCTTATAGAAGAAACTATAATGTTATTAAATATATGCTACTTAACTTTAAAGATAATTTTGACGTCTATAGGGAAGATGCTGATTACTTATTAGATAGTTTAGATAGAGATAGTTTAGAATATAAAGAGATTATAGTTTTAATAGCTGCTATAGATAAAGATATTTTTAACGATTATAAAATATCAAGAGCAGGTTTTTATGTTACAGATAAAGTAGAAGTAGGTGCTATTCAAAATAGTGATAAAGAACTTGAAGAATTAATAGGCCTAGGTTTTGAAGTAGTGTTATCTAAATATGAAGATAAGCCTTTAATACTTGATTACTATGTTATATGTTTTTTATATGAAATATTTTATCTAGATAAGAATTTTGAAGAAATAGTTCATAAAAATATTAAAAATAAAGAGAAATTGATTAAAATAGGTAATACTAAGTTTTTGTTAGATTATATTGGTAATTTAGATTACTATTTAAAAGAATATTTAAAAGAGCATTTATATCTTTTAGATAATTTATCTAAAGACTTGGATTTAGTTAAGAATAACTGGGATAACTATATTAAGAGAATTAATGAACAAAGAGTAGCGATAGTTTATCAAGTAGTAGATAAATTTGCCGAAGAGTATAGAGGAAAGTTTTACTTTGATATTTATGCTGTTTTAGATAAAATAATTCGTAAATATCATTTGGAAGAAGTGTTTGAACTTGAAGAAGAGCTTCAAGAATTTGATTTAAAAGATAATGAATACTTGAAAAATAAATTTACTTCTGACATGGATAAGTTAATTACTGGATTATTTAAGGAAGATGTAATCTTTAATGATAACAGTGATTATGATAATAATAATGCTAAAGTTATAGAATTTAAAAAGAAATAGGTTTGTTTAATCTATTTCTTTTCTTATATTACATAATAAAAAATTACACTAATTACACCTGCTAGTATAGCTACTAACATAATAGCAGAGATTATCTTTACCATTTTTTGATTCATGTTTTCACCTCACTTCAATTATATATAAAAAGTCTATTTTTGTAAAATGAATTTAGGTAAATAATAGTTATTTTTGAATAATATTTACTAGGTGATTATAATGGATTTAAAACTAAAAAAAGTAAAAACTAAAGTAACTAATAAACTAGCAGAACAGAAAAAAATATATATCTTTCTAATAATAGTAATGCTTATAGGATTAATACTTGGTATTATTTATGCTGTAATATTAAATAAAAGTGATCATGCAATAGTAACTACTAGTCTAGATAGTTTCTTTACTAGTATTAAGAACAATGACATAGACTATAAGAGTGCTTTAATTAATAGTCTAGTTGGTAATATATCTTTTGTAACTTTTATCTTCTTGCTTGGTATCTCTATTATAGGAATACCTCTAATTATCTTTTCTTTAGCCTCATCTGCTTTTATCTTTGGTTTCTCTTTATCATCAATTATTTATACATATCACTTTAATGGTATTTTAAAGGCCATTACTTATCTTTTTCCTCATCAGATGATTACTTTATTAATGAGCCTATTTTTAGGTTTCTATGCTCTTTATTTTGGTATTAAATTATTTAAATATTTATTTAGAGGTATAGATATTAATCTAAGAAGTTCTATGAAAAGATATCTACAAGTATATATAACAGTTCTATTAATATTTATATTATGTAGTTTTATAGAAGTATTCTTATCTCCAGCTTTAATTAAATTAGTTGTTTAATTTTTATGTAATGTTTTTTCAAACTTTTTATCTATCATTAAATTACCACTTATATATCTTTTTAAAGCCTGTTTATATACTTTTACATAAAGAGGAATCCCTCTTTCTTCTAGAAAATTAATCACTATTTCTTTTTCATCTCTTGTAACTTCGTAAGGAGAATTATCAATCATAAATATAGTAGTACCATTAAGTTCCTGACTAACAGTTATTTTGGCCATTTTATTATCGTCTATTCCATATATCATTTGATTGTCATTCATAAATTTTTTAAAAGCGTTTAAAGAAGATATAGTGCATTCATTACTTTTTATGTAAATATCAAAAACATCACTATAACTTAGTTTAGTATTTAGAAAATAATCTAGTAATTCAAATTTTCTAACATTACCATCTTTATCTGTTACACCAAATTCTATTTGTTTAACAATAGAGATGATATCTTCAGTAGATTCATTAATTTCTTTTTTCTTTTTATTATGCTTTTCTATTTTTTCTTTTATTTGTAAATATAAAGGATTATTAATTTCTTCAAGTACTTTTATACATTTATAATAAGTTCTCTTAGTAATACCCACTAACTCACAAAACTGTTTAATACCTTTAACGCTATTATCAAGAAATAGATTAAAATCAATATTTTTTAAGATTTCTTTAGTATTTTCTATGTCATTTTGTCTTCTCTTAGCCTTTTCCTTATTGTCTATTCTTTTTTTTGAATCATCTATTTTGGTAGTTATCTCTTGCTTTAACATTTCTTTTTCTTCTTCTGTTAAAGTTTGTCTATAATTATTAAGAAAACTTTTAATATACTCAGGAGTTATCAAATTTTTGTTATTTTCTATTATTTTATCTATTATATTAATGTCTTCTTCTTTTTCTAGTTTACTTATGACAATAGAGTAGTGAATATATTTATGTTTTTTACTAAGACTTTCAATTGCTTTTTTAACTTTAATATATAATTTATTATAAGTATCAGTATCAAAATATTTATTTTTATATAAATAATCAAGTACATCTAAAGATACGTGTTTAGTAAATACAACGTTTTCAAAATCTTCAATGTTATCTGAGTTCATATTATCAATAAGGCTTTTAACTAATTCTTCTTTAGAACCTTTAATATTAATTTTATTAAGAATAAAAATAATTGATAAAATTTTATTATCTATATGTTGTAAGTCTATATTAAGGTATAGAAAGCAGTAAGCTTTAATATAATCTGTAAATGTATCAGTATTAATATTATATTTTCTTAAAAACTCATCAATTCTTTTATGATAATTATCTTTATCTAAGTAATTATCAATAGTAAAAGCGGTATAATATGCTTCTTTTAATATATCTTTATTAAAATTATTATATTTTTCTAAAATATCTTTTTCTTTTTGATATGTTTTTAGTTTTTTAATTAATGTAGTATTATTTTGAAAAAGTTTTACCATAAGACTATATTTATAGAAAAAAGTTTTATACCCTTTATAGTAATCAATATTATATTCTTCTTTTATTTTCTTAAGATTATCTTTTCCATATAAAGAATACATATAGAAAGAAAGTTGTCCTATTTTATAAGCAATATTATTATTTATAGTATAAACATCATGATTAATTTCAGAGACTAAAGAATTCTTTATAAAATAATCATTAATTAAGGACTCAAAATTATCTAAAAAACGTTTTTTAATATTATTATCTTTAACAGTCAAAAAATATTCTATTGCTTTACTGAAATCTTTGCTATTTATACTTTCTTTATCATTATTAATTATTTTATTAAAACTTTCATTATTCATTTATAATCATCCTTTCTTTACTATCGCTTTTTCGTTAGTATTTTCTAATATTAAATCACCATTTACATATCTTTTTAAAGCTTGTTTATATACTTTTATATAAAGAGGTATATCTTTAAATCTTAGATAGTTAAGAACAGCTTGTTTTTCCTCTTTGCTTACTTCATATGGACTATCATCTATCATAAAAATAGTTGTACCATCAAGTTCTTGTTTAATATTTAATTTATTAGTCAGTTTATTTTTAGCAAAGAAGATCTTAATTGCTATTAGTGATTCTATATCCATATTTCTATTTTTATTATATAAATTTATAAAATCATTAAAGTCTAATTTAGTACTAAGAAAATAATCAAGTATTTCAAAGTTTCTTTTCCTACCATCTTCAAGTTCTATTCCATTAACAATGTTATCGGCAATAGAATTTACTTTATTTAGTAAAACAGCATATCTTTGGCCTTTCAAAGCTATCATTTTTTCTTTGATTTTTATGTATAAGTCATTATCTCTAACTTCTAGCATAGAAAGTAAAGTATTAAAGTTACTTTCTGATAATCCTGTAAGATTACAAAAATCATCATTACTCTTAATATCAGGACTTAAAAATATATTGAAATCAATACTATTATATAAATTTTCTTTTCTTCTTTCTACTCCTAATGCTCTAAAAGCAGCATTGTCTTTTTTTATGGACTCTTTGGCTATTTCAATTTTTTTAAGTAAGTCTTCTACTAATTCTTGTTTCTTTTTATCATCTAAAACCGCTCTATAAATTGTAATAAATCTCTCTACATTATCATTTGTTAAATATGTTATATTATTTTTAACTATCATTTTGATTTCTTCTAAATCATTACAATTTTCTATTTTTGTTAAAGTGATAGAATAATGAATATATTTATGCTCTTTTTCTAAAGATTTTATAGCAGTGTTAGTTTTATTAAATATACTATCTAAATTGTTAGCAAACTTTTTATTATAAAATCGATATTTTTCAATAAAACTTTTTATTACATATGGGGAAAGATGATTAGTAAATACAATTTCTTTTATATAGTTGATATCATAACTATTTATAATAACATTTAATATACTTTCAAATTTTAAGAAATCATTAGAGAAATGATTAGTGGCACTTTCAACAAGCTTTATCATCTTATCTATCTTTTTTAACGGAATATTTAAATATAGAATTCCATATGTTTCAACATAATCTTTTAAAATACCTGGATAAATATTATTTTTCTCTATAAATTTTCTTTTTCTTCCTTCATAATCTTCTTTATCTAAAAAGTTATTAAGACTAAAATATATGTAATAAGCTCCCTCTAATACATCTTTACTAATATCACGATATTTTGATTTTAATTCAATTGATTTAGTATACATATCTATATCTAGCAGTAAATCCTTATCATCAAATAAATCTTTATTAACATTATTACGGTATCTAGCTAAAGAGTCTAAATAAGGAGAATTATCATTTATATTTTGTATATCATTAGTAAACAAAGGGAAAATATTACTACCATATAAAAAATTAGCCCAATATAGAAGTCTATCTATTTTAAAAACTGTTTTGTCATATGAAATAGAAGTAGGGTATTCATCTACTAAAGGTAATAAATTATTAACTAAAGATATAATAACTCTTTTACATTTTGATAGAAATTCTTCTTTTAATTTTTCATCTTCAATAGTTATGAAACACTCTAAAGCTTCTTTTAATTCATTTATAGAAATATTTTCTTTTAAATTAATTATTTTTTTAAAGCTTTTATTCATCAAACCACTCCTTCAAGAGCAATGTATATTATACCACATTTTCCTTGAAAATAAAAGGTGAATATAGTATAATTAGTACGAAATAAAAGGAAGTAGTGATATTTATGAAAAAAGTAGTTGTAGGTATGTCTGGTGGAGTAGATTCATCTGTCGCTGCCATTCTTTTAAAAGAAGATGGATATGAAGTTATTGGACTATTTATGCGTAATTGGGATAGTTCTATTAATAATGATTTTTTAGGCAATCCTAATTTAAATAATAATATTTGTCCTCAAGAAGAAGATTATAATGATGCCAAAGCTGTATGTGATAAATTAGGTATTCCTCTACATAGAGTAGATTTTATTAAAGAGTATTGGGACGATGTATTTACTTACTTTTTAGATGAATTAAAGAAAGGTAGAACCCCTAATCCTGATATTATGTGTAATAAATATATTAAATTTGATTTATTTGTAAAAGAAGCGAAAAAGTTAGGGGCTGACTTTATTGCAACAGGTCACTATGCTAAGATTGAAAATGGTAGACTTATGAGAAGTCATGAACATAATAAAGACCAAACCTACTTCTTATCACAAGTATCTAAAGAACAACTTAAAAATGTTTTATTTCCACTAGGAGATATTAAAGATAAAAAAGAAGTACGAGCCATTGCAGAGAAGTATGGATTAGTAACTGCTAAGAAAAAAGATTCAACTGGTATTTGTTTTATAGGGGAAAGAAATTTTAAAAACTTTCTTAAAAACTATTTACCTAATAAGAAAGGTAATATTGTTAATATAGATACTAATGAAGTATTAGGAGAACATATTGGTCTTATGTATTATACAATAGGGCAGAGAAAAGGGCTTGATATTGGAGGCACTAAAGATAAGTTATTTGTAGTTGGAAAAGATTTAAATAAAAATATTTTATACGTTGCAGAAGGGGAGGACAATAAATATTTATATTCAGATAGTGCTGTTTTAGAGTCTATTAACTTTAATTGTGATGAAAGGCCAGTAGAATGTACTGTTAAATTTAGATATAGAGCCCCTGATGTACCTGTTAAATTAGAATATCTTGATAATGGAGAAATATTAGTAAGATATGACGATGTTAAAGCGGTAACACCTGGGCAAGCTTGTGTTTTCTATCTTGAAGAATACTGTTTAGGCGGTGGTATTGTTAAAGAAGTTAGAAAAGATAATAAGAAGTTATGGTATTTACTATAGCTTCTTTTCCTTTGTAAAGTATTTTACATAAATTTTACTTGACTAAACTTGTCAAACTAATTAAAATGTATTATAGGTGGTGTGTGACATGAAAGACTTAAATAATTTATTAAGTGAACTTGGAATTTCAAAGGTGAGACTTGCTAAGTATTTAGGAGTATCAAGACAAATGCTATATAATTATTTAGCAATGGAAAGTTTAAAAGAATGGCCTAAGGAGAAAGCTGTAAGACTACTTGCCTTATTAAATATAGAAGATGAAGACGGAGTAAGCGGAATAACTGTAACAAGTGATTACATTATCGAAGTTGAGAACAGATTAAATGAAGGAGTAAAAGATTCATCAAATAGAGAAGTATTAGCAGACCTTAAATGTTTTAATAAAAAAGAACAAGAAATCATGGCTGACATTATTAATCTATTAAAAGAAAAGTTAGCAGATGACAAGACTAAAACTACCTATAATACATATGTATATTTATATCATTATTTGCAATCTATGGAGACTGCAGATGAATTAAGATACATCCTAGCTTATATGTCTAAATCTATGGGATTTACTGATCCAATGGAATTTGTATTTGATAAAGATAAACAATTTATATTTGAAAGTATTTTATTCTCTGCTATGACATTATATCATAACGGAGGAGCATCTAAAAATAAAATAGCAGAAACTCATAAGAGATTTGTTCAAGATATTGAAGCAAAAAAAGAAGAAAAACTTAGTCGTACTCAAGAGTTAAATACTGCTAAAGTACAAGCTTTAAGAGAACTTGGATACAGTGAAATAAATGAGACTAATGCTAAAGAAGTTTTAGAAAAAATAGCTGAAATACAATCAAGAAAGGTATAAAATGTATAACTTTTTAATTCTAATAGTAGTTTTAATAATCATAAGTATTTTAACAAGACTAATTGATAATTTATTATATAATAATATCTTTAATAATGATAAAAAGTTAGAAACTATTTATAAAAAGAAAAGTATAATGACCAAAGCTGAAATGAGCTTTTATAATAAAATTAAATGTCTAGAACCAGAATATAAAGTTATACCGCAAGTTAATTTAGCTTCTATTATAAGCAAGGAAAATAATAATAGATATTATACTGATCTATTTAGAAATATAGATTTTGCTATATTTGACAATAATTTAGATGCAGTTTTATTATTGATAGAGCTTAACGATGGTACACATAATTTAAAGAAAAGAAAAAGAAGGGATTATAAAATTAAGAAAATATGTAAAGCTGCAGGTATACCATTACTGTTCTTTTATACAAAATATCCCAATGAAAAAGATTATGTTATTAATAGAATAAAAGATGTTATTAATAAAACAAAAAGAAATAATTTAATTGAACAAAATAACTAGATTTATGATCTAGTTTTATTTATGTGTTAAGTGTAAACTAAATGTAAAGTATTAAATGAAGTAGGGGAGTAGACTAGATAATTTGGTATAATTTTCATGTAGAAAGGTGTTTATTTTATGGTTGATAATAGTACAGTAGAAACTGTTTCTAATATAATTACATATAATTCATATTATAGTTTATTTTTAACTTATGTTTTTTCCAATACTTTTATTAGTTTTAATAGTTTTTGTCATCGGTTATTTAGCTAGTATAAATAGAAAATTGAAATATGTTTTTAATGAAGAAAATTCTGAAACTGAATATATTGATGAAGATAATCAAGAACCATCAAATAATAAAACATTATATGACGCCACAATAGTACCTGCAATAATTATTTCATGTCTAGTTGTATTTTTAACTATAGTGGGATTAATTTCTATATTTAATTAATATATTTATTTTCTATAACTTATCGATATGGAAGATAGCATATGGAGATATAAGTATTTTTTAGCTTTATACTAGTTAACATAATATATATTATAGGAAGTTAAATATTTTAATCATTTAGACTAATAGTTGTTAATCTTTTAAATCTTACTAATTTATGATAATTGTTCTAATATATGTAATTAAAATTATTATTTAACTTAACCTCTATTAATTATTTGATTATATTATTTTGTTTAAGATATCTATACACTAATTAAATATAATACACTACTAAATTATCTACTTATTGTATATTAAATATTATAGTATTACAAAAAATAATATTTTAATGTTAAGTACTACTCTATTTTAGTTAAAAATCAAAGTAGGGGAAGTGAATTTTAAAAATAGGGGAATAAACTACTTATTTTTGGGAAATATAAATAGTGAAGGAGAGAGATAAGAGATGAAAAAACAAAATATTAAATGTGATGTCGATAGTTGCAAATATAATAGTAATAATAAAGAATGCAACTTAGATGAAATACAAGTTAGTAGCAACTGTGATTGTCCAAAAGATGAAGTTTGTGATCAAGAACAAACTGTATGTGCTAGCTTTGAAAAGCAAGAAGAAGACTAGTAGAGTAATATCTGCTAGTCTTTTTACTATATTATAACACTACTCTTCCCTACTCTAGTTCGTCTAATATACTAGTTCCTATTTCAGGAGGTGTTATTTCAAAATTATCTGCTATTGTTGCACCAATAACTGCCATTGTATCTTGTATTTTTAATCTCTTAGGATTTTTAAAACTTCTGCTATAAATAATTAAAGGAACATTTTCTCTAGTATGATCATTTCCTTTAAAAGTCGGATCATTGCCATGATCTGCCGTTATGATTAATAAGTCATCTACCTCTAATTTATTTAAAATCATAGGTATTTCTACGTCTAACTCCTCTATCGCTTTAGCATATCCTTCTACATCTCTTAAATGACCATATAAACTATCAAAATCACATAAATTAACCATACATAATCCAGTAAATTTTTTATCCATGATATTAGTTAATTTATTAATAGCATCCATATTAGAGTTAGCTTTCAAAGTCTTGTTTATACTTGTTTTACTAAAAATATCATTCATCTTACCTATTGCTATGACATTATAATTATTAGTATTCAAATCATCTAAAATAGTCTTAGATGGAGGAGCAACTGGATAATCTTTTCTACCAGCATTATTTAATTTATATTTACCATTACTACCTGTAAAAGGTCTAGCAATTACTCTACCTACTAAAAAGTCATCTTTTAGAGTTAATTCACGTACCTTTTCACAGTAACTATATAAAGTTTCAGGACTAATAACATCTTCATGAGCAGCGATTTGTAAATCTGAATCTGCCGATGTATAAACTATTAATGAACCATAATCTACTTGTCTTTCTCCTAGTTCATTAATGATACTGTTATCGTTACTACATTTATTACCTATAACTCTTCTTCCAGTAACTGTTTCAATTTCATCTATTAACTCAATAGGGAACCCATTTTCATTAAAAGTTTTAAATGGGATATTAGAAGTAATTCCCATCATTTCATAATGACCCGCTAAAGTATCTTTTCCCGCATTATTAGGTCTTGCAATAGTATAGTAAGCATCTACATCAGTATTTTCATCCATATTTAAAGTATTAAGAAAACCTATTTTAGCAAGGTTAGGGACAAATAAATCATAATTTTCTTTAATATGTCCTAATGTATTCGCACCACTATCTCCATAACTTGCTGCATCACTAGCTTCCCCTACTCCTAAGGAATCTAAAACCATTAAAAATATTCTTTTAAATCTCATAATTAATTCTCCTTTTTAGCACGAGGATGATTATCTAAGTAATCATTCCTAACTTTCTCATTAGTAATATGTGTATATATACGGGTAGTAGCAATATCAGAGTGTCCTAAAAGCATTTGAATACTTCTAAGGTCTGCTCCCCCATTTAATAAATGTGTTGCAAAAGAATGTCTTAGACTATGAGGAGATATATCAGGATTAAGACCTTTTTCTTTTAAAATCTCTTTTAAATTCTTAAAGAATCCTTGTCTAGATATACCAGTTCCTCTAGAGTTTAAAAATAAAGCATCAGACTGTTTCTTTTTTAATAGTAGATGTCTTTTATCTAAATATTCATTTAAATAATACTTTTCTACATCATTAATAGGAACAATTCTCTCTTTACTACCTTTACCTTTAACTCTAACAATATCGTTATTAAAGTCAATATCATAAACCGTTAGGCTAACAAGTTCAGATACTCTTAGCCCTGAACCATACATCAATTCTAACATAGCTTTATTCCTATAGTCAAATGGGGTATTTAATTCTATATCTAAGAGTTTATCTACTTCTTCAATAGTTAAACTATGAGGAAGTGTTTTAGTAGTTTTAGGTCTATCAATAAATTCACTAGGATTGTTAGTTTCATTCTCTTCTTTTTCTAAATAGTTATGAAAGTTCTTAATAGTAGTAAGTTTATGTGCAACAGTTTTACTATCTTCATTACGTTCATAACAGTATTTTAGATATTTAGTAATTATATCTTTAGTTATATTTTTTGTATTATCTATCTTCTCTTTTTCTAAAAAACTGATATAGTCTTTCATCTCATAGCCATAACTTTTAATACTATTATTAGAAAGTCCTTTTTCAAACTCACAGTAATTTAGAAAATTTTCATATGCAGTTATAAGTTTCATAACATCATCCTCATAATTATTATATAACTATTTGAAAATTTTGTAAAAGTGTGTATAATAATATTCAATAGTTTTGAGGTGATATAATGACTAAAAACATTGATGAAATATTGCAGTTAACTATAGAAGAATTTGTTATTAAAGGATGCACTGAAGGATTAAAAACAAGAGATTACTTTAAGATTAAAAATACTTTATTAAAGTATGAAGAATATGAGGACAATCAGTACTATAAAAAATTAAAACGTATTGTTAATGATAATTATTTCTTACAAGATTTATTTGATGAAGAATATATTTATTATGTTATGCTTAACTCTAGTTTGTTGCCGTTTGTCCTTGTCAATAATACTCATGATGAAATAAAACTATATTCAAATGATAGTTTTATGTTCTTATGTCAATTTCATACTGAAAAAACACCATCATTAGGAGTAACTAATCATGTGAATCTAATGTATTGTTTTGGTTGTGGTTATGGTGGTAATGTATTTGATTACGTAAAAGACTATGAAAATATATCTTTTAAAGAAGCTTTAAGTTTAGTTGCCGAAGTATATAATCTAGAGAAAACAGGTATCAAAGTTAATATAGATTTAGTAGATAAATATAAACGAAGTATTATGAGTGATAAATATTTAGAATTGATTGAACAAGGAATGAAAAGAATAATAGATAGAAGTAAAAAAGACATTAATAAATACGGCTACGATGCCTATCGTGTCATAGAAGCTTATAATAAAAATTTAAATCAAATATATGCCGTAATGAATAATATAACTCCTGGCATACCTCCAGTATCTTATCCTAAAGAAAAAATATATACCAAAGCTTACTTAGATACTAGCTATTTAGAGTGATATTGATTTACTACTAAAACAGTGTTATAATTAGTAAACAAATTAAGAAAGGGGTGTTAGTCTTGTCTAAACATATAGTTGGTATTATCGCTGAATATAATCCTTTTCATAATGGACATTTATATCATATAGAAAAGGTTAAAGAAATGTTTCCTAATAGTCCTATTATCTTAGTTCTAGGTGGTAATTTTACAGAAAGAGGAGATGTATCTATTTTAGATAAATGGGAGAAAACTGCTATCGCTATAAAAAACGGTATAGATTTAGTAGTAGAACTTCCCTTCCCTTTCTCTTGTGCTTCTGCAGATATCTTTGCAAAAGGATCAATTTCTATATTAAATCATCTAGGAGTTACTGATTTAGTCTTTGGTAGTGAATCTGATGATATAGAAGGTATTAAAAAATTAGTAGAGACTGAACTTTCTAACCCTGATTTTGATAACCTAGTACAAGTTTATTTAAGAATGGGTTATAACTACCCTACTTCTTTATCTAAAGCCTTAGAAGATATAACAGGAGATTGTTTTAAATTACCTAATGATATTTTAGGCATTAGTTATGTAAAAGCGATTTTCTCTAATAATTATAAAATAACACCTCATACTATTAAAAGAACCAATGATTATCATAGTAAAGAATTAGATAATATGAGTATAAACAGTGCAACAAGTATAAGAGAAGCTTTACTAAATAATAAAGATATTAAAGACAGTGTACCTTCTATTACTTATAGTTATTTAAAAGATAAGAAAATACCTAAGTTAGATGATTATTTTAATCTCTTAAAGTATAAAATAATAAGTTGCAATGATTTAACTATCTATAATCTAGTAGATAGTGGTATTGCTACCAAACTAAAAAAAGAAATACTTAATAGTTATAGTTTTGATGAACTTATTAATAAAGTTAAAAGTAAAAATCTAACCTACTCTAGACTTTCTAGGACTTTAATTTATATATTATGTGATTATACTAAAGATATGGCTAAAGAGTTTAAGGAAGTTAAGTATATTAGATTATTAGGATTCTCTAATAAAGGAAGAGATTATTTAAATAAGATAAAGAAAGCTGTAGATATACCTATTATTAGTAAATTTACAAGAGAAAAAGATAAGATGTTAGAATATGAATACAAAATCACAAAGATATATTCTTTAGCATTTGATAAAGAGAAGTCTAAAAGCTTAATAGAAGCTGAATATAAGATGAAACCTATAAGGGAGGAATAAGATATGGATAATATGGTAAAAACAAAGAAACAAGGACTTTTAATAGTTATTTCAGGGCCTTCTGGTTGTGGTAAGAATAGTATTATTAATGAATTATTAAAGATAAGAAAGAATACTTGGGTATCTATCTCTTGTACTAGTAGAGAACCAAGAGGTGAAGAAAAAGATGGTATTAACTATTATTTCTTATCTAAAGAAGAGTTTGAAGAAGATATTAATAATGATGAATTCTTAGAATATGCAGAATACTCTGGTAATTATTATGGTACTCCTAAGAAATATATTAAAGAACATTTAGATAAGGGTGAAGATGTAATTCTCGAAATAGAGATTCAAGGAGCTTTAAAGATCAAAGAAAAGTTAGATGAGACTGTCTTTATCTTTATAATGCCCCCCACTATGAATGAGTTAAAAAGGCGCCTTATAAATAGAAATACTGATAGTTTAGATAAAATAGAAAAAAGGTTTAAAAGAGCCTATGAAGAGATAAATGAAATACCTAAATATAACTATGTAGTTGTTAATGATGATTTAGATAAAGCTGTTAAAAAGGTTGATGCTATATTAGAAGCAGAACGTCTTAGAGTTGATAGAATTGAAGAAGTTTATCTAGACAGTAAAGAAGAAAAAATCCATGAAGCATTACTTGATGATGTTAAAGACTTTGATAATTCCAGTATAGAAATAAAATAAGCAAGGAATAAATCCTCGCTTATTTTTATATTTCTTCAATCTTCATTAAGTTAGTAATTCTCTTAGTTTCTGTATTAGGGAAACCTCCAGTAATTACAATTAAATCTCCTTCATTAAGTTCCATAAACTCTTTAGCTCTCTCAACACTTTGTAGTAAAACTTCATCAGTAGAATCTAAATAAGGTAATGTTCCTGCATAAACACCCCAGTTTAATGCTAATCTTCTACCAGTTTTCTCATCAGTACATAAAGCAAGTATTGGAGCATCTGGTTTTAAGTTACTAATTACTCTTGCAGTTCTACCACTAATAGTAGCAGCACAGATTAATTTAGCACCAAGTGCATCTGTACTAAGTACAACATTAGATGCAATAGATTTAGTAATATTATCTAAGCTTTCAATGTCAAAAGCATAATCAAAACTAGCATATTTTTCAGTAGTTTCACAAATACTAGCCATAGCAGCAACTGTTTCTATTGGATGTTTTCCTACAGTAGTTTCACCACTTAACATAACAGCATCTGTACCATCTAATACTGCATTAGCAATATCACTAGTTTCTGCTCTTTTTGGACGAATATTATCCATCATTGTCTCAAGCATTTCAGTAGCAACAATAGATATTTTTCCAAGTCTTCTACAAGTATTAATCATTTGTTTTTGATAGATTGGAACCATTTCACTAGGTACTTCAGTACCAAGGTCACCACGTGCTACCATAACACCATCACTAACACTTAAGATATCTTCTAAGTTTTCAATTCCTAAAGCACTTTCAATCTTACAAATAATTTGTAAGTCTTCTCTACCATGTTCTTTTAAGATTTCTTTAACTTCTAATACATCTTCTTTAGTAGATACAAAGGAAATAGCAAGAAATTCTCCACCATGTTCACAAGCATAGATAATATCTTCACGATCTGCATCACTTACGTAAGGAATATCTAGTTTAATACCAGGAACACTCATACTCTTACGGTTTCCTAATACACCACCATCAATAATCTTACATGTAACTCTATCTTCATACTTAGCGATAACTTCAAGTTTCATCTTAGCATTCTCTAATAAGATAATATCACCAACATTAAGAGAATCAATAGCACTAGGATGATTAACAGAAAATCTTTCTTTAGTACCTGTAACAGTCTCTTTAACTATATCAACAGTTTCACCTGGAACAAGTTCAATAGAATCATTTTCCATAATTCCACATCTAAACTCAGGACCTTTAGTATCCCAAAGAATTGCAACATTCATACCAGTTCTTTTTCTTACTTCACGAACTGATGCACAAGCTTTCTCCCTTTCTTCTATAGTAGCATGAGAAAAGTTAATTCTTGCTACATTCATTCCTGCTATAACCATTTTTTCCATTACATCAGGTTCATTACTAGCAGGACCTATACTACAAACAATCTTTGTCTTTTTCATTATTTACTTCACTCCTTCTAATCAAGCTATATAATTATAGC
>CAMMKE010000017.1 GCA_946497375.1 uncultured Mycoplasmatota bacterium | reverse complement strand
CAATAGATGGATCATAATACTTCATAAAAGCTCTAAGAGACTGTAAAGTACGAGTTAAAACAGTATAACCCAATCCCTGAGAAATCTCTTCATCATCAGCATCAATAATAACTTCTAATGGATTAATAAGACCATATTCTCCACCTTTACCAATATCAACAACATCACCACCAAAGGTTTTAGTCATCTCTTCTAACTCATTTTCAGGATCAATTGCCACTATCTGACAACCATTTCTAATATGAGTCCTAAGAAGTAATTTAGCAGCCGTACTCTTACCAGATCCAGAAGTACCAAGAATAATCATATTAGCATTATTTCTATTATTTTCTTTTCTAATTTGATAAAGAAATTGATTAAATAGAATAACTCCACCAGAAAAATCAACACCAAGTAAGACAGAAAGACCAGGATCTTTGATACTATCAAAGATAAAAGGATACATCGCTGCAATAGTAGGAGTTGGTATTGGTGTACCAATTCTCTGTTCTATATCTTGATCAGGAAATATTGGTAAAATACTCTTTAAAACTTTCTCTTGTTCAAACCGAAGTGAAACAGCTCTTAATTCCATTGCATCTAAATAATTTTTAACATTAACTTTTCTAAGTTCCAAGTCTTCTCTCGTATCAGCATTAATCATAATATGCATTTGAAAATCGAAAATACGAGACTGACTAGAAGCAAGCATTGAAACGAATGCTTCCAAACTCTCAGCATCTTGTCTAATTCTTTCTTTAGCTGTTTGATCATGTTCTTGACGATACTTTTCTCTTAAATCTGCAACCTGTCTATTAATCATCTTAGACATTGTATTAAATGGTACTGGGATATGTTTAATAACTATTTTTATACCACTCATAGATGTTAATGTTGATAAATATCCAGGAGAGATATATTTAGGATAAGATATAACAGAAAGTATAGTTGCATACTTATCACTAACAACAAAATCACTAGGATTAAATTGCAACCCTTTAGGTGCTAATTGACTTTTAATACTTATACTCATACTGGCATCACCGTCCCAAACTCAGTATTAACTCCTCCATTTAAGAAGTTTTCCATAATTATTCTTAAATCATCATTACTAACTTGAGCAGCATTTAAACCACATCCTGCAAGACCATTAATAAGCATTCTAATTCTTTTTTGTAAAAGATCTTCGCTAGCATCTTTAAATAGAATAAAATACTCAGTATCAACAATATTATTATTCATAAACATATTACCTTTATCTATATCTTGCAAAATAAGCTTACGTATTGCAGGAGAAGCTGCATCGTTATACAAAAGTTGTAACTGAGACATATAAACAGATATATCAACAGGTCTATCGGCAACAACTAACCAGAATTCAAAGTCAATCATATTATAGAAGTTTTTAAGACCAATTAAAACATTATCTTGTTCTTGCTGATCAAGAATAAAAATATTTCTAGGTGTAATTTTAACACCAGTTACTTTTTGTTTATTATCAGTAATAATAAAACCATTCTGAATACTAGAAATAGGTAACCAATCTTCAGTATACTGACTACTTGCTGTTTTTTTGGACATCTTTGACATCACTAACACACCAACCTTTCCAAATGAATCTCCTTCTATTAGTAAAGAAGGTATAGCATTCTATAATTATTGTTAAAATATTATGGTAATTAGGAACAGGAATAACAAGAAAAGCAGAAATTAATCCTGGTAAAACCACAATAACCACTTGCCAATTGGAAGACATTGGAAAAGTCATCAACATAACAAGAGAAATTAAAACTCCAGTTCCTAGCAATATTAAATCAAAAGGTTTAAAATACCCCAAAATAAGTTGTCCGCTCTTTGTATTTGCAGGTATTAAATAATTATTCACTATATATCACACTCCATTACTAAGCAATATTATTTATGTCTATTGTTATTATTATTTTTATCTAAATCTACCCCTGATCCTAGTATAATTCCTGAAGGCGTTGTTCTTTCTCCATCAGAATTTGGTTTAGACACAGGAACTCCTCCAATAGTTGATGAGGAAGAAGTGTTAGCAGGCATTTGGTTTCCAGATAATGAAGACGAATTCGTATTAAAAGAACTTGAATTACCAGTTGTCATTGATGAAGATGAATTACGAGAAGCAATATATCTATTAATGTTCGTTGGATCAGTCTCATTATATTTTCTAAATTTGTATGCATCTTCAAGTTCAGCATCTTTGCTATATAATTTTCTCATACTTTCATGAGTAGATTCTTTTCCTTTTAAAGACTTCTGAGCCTTCTCATATTCTTCAACTAGTTCTTGTGTAAGCTTTCCTCTAGAATATGCTTCATTATATCTAGCACTTACATCTTTAAGATGCTCATTAGCATTATCAACAGCTCGTTTTGATTCAGCAAATTCTCTACTACTAAAAATATTGTAACTCATATCATCAGGCTCACCGTTAAACGCGTCCTTTCCTAAAGCTCCATACACTCTATCACCTTTCTTCCATTGACCATGAAGTTTATTCAACTCAAGTCTTCCTGTTCTTTTGTTCTTAATAATCTCTTGTTGCTTAGGAGTTAAATTTCGAAACATTGTCATACCTTTATTAACAATACCATTACCATGAACTTGCGAAGCTCCTGCCATAAACCCATTACCAGTAACAGCAGAAAGTGTACCAGCAGCAAGTTTTCCTGCTCCAATACCAGCAGCCGCAAAAATTGGCGCAACACTACTAAATAGTTTACCATCACCTTTAATACCTAACATATCTTGGAAAAACTTAGGAGCTTCTTTCATGAATACTAAGATACCAATTATAACAAACACATTAGCTAGCGTAGATTCTTTTATACCTGCAACTAAATCACCATTTCTTAATAGAATTATTAAGTATATACCAAAATAAATAATTATTAATCTTATAAATAAACTTAAATATGTAGAAGTTAATGTTTTAACCCAATTACCAAAAGCACCATTTTTTTCCTGCCCAGGGCTAATATAAGAAATTATAGGAATAGGTGCAATTAATCTTAAAATTGCAAGCTTAATGGCTCTAACAGCAATATCAAGAGTAAAACCTATAATTATTATAGTCATAACAATAGCACACACTACTCCACCGAAACCAGTATAACTAAATGCATAAATTTCTTTACCACCTTCTGGTTTACATGTAAGATTTACATGATCAAGTAAACCACTAGAAGATACTAATCTATTCAAATAAGGTGCTATATCAGTAGGACATAAAGCAGATTTTTCATAATAATTATCCGATTCTGGATCAGCATTTACTTCAGTATATCCATCTTTTAAAGCCGGTGTAATAAAAGCTTTGGCAATCTCTGCTGTAATAACATCGCCTACATTTTCCATTCCTTGAAGTCGTAAGTTACCATCAATATCTTCATATGTGACACTATCACCAACATCAGCAACATTATAACCAAGAATTAACTTTCCTAAAACATTATCTTTAACAACAGTATCTTGAATTTGATATAAAAAACCAAATAAAATACCATTATTATTTATTTTTTCATTTAAAGGATTCCCATCTTCCGGAACTTTAATAGGTACAATTAATGTTAATAAAACTAACATAACAGCAACCCTCATAACAAGTGAACCAGCACCCTTTTGTTTATCCTTAAACATATCAGGATTAATAATAATTTGCAAAAGTGTAAATGACAATATAAATATCATAAATATTCCTAATATCAATTGCACTCTTTCATAAAACTCGTTTATGACATCACCCTGAAAAAAGGTTGCATTAGCAACAGTAAAAAAAACATTAAATATTCCACTCAAAAAGAAATAGCCAATACTATCTAAAATAGAAAAAAACCATCTAATAAAATTTGCTATAAAACCTGGATCACCCCATAGCATATCCTTCACTTCACTTTCATTTAAGTATCTACTATTATAATTGTATCAGATATAAAAACAAATAACAATAAATATCATATTATAAATAATACAATTATTACCCCAAAGTACAAGTTGTAGCATTTATAAATGATAATAATAATTGAACTAAAGTAGGAACAAGGAATAATGCGATAGCTGCCACTAATCTAATAATTAACTTAGATTGTGCTTCCTTCATAGCTTTTTCATCAGTACCAACTATAGCTTTTATAAAATCAATTGCACTTAGTAATACAACTAATACAGGACCAATTACTCTAATATAATTTAATATCGTATTAAGTAACCAACCTAATTTACCTTCTTCCATATTTATTATATCAGGACAATCAATTGGATGACCAAAATTAGAACTATCTAAATCTTGTCCCAAATATCCCCACTCTGCAGCGTCTTCTTCGGCTACTGAAGCTGCATTTTGATGATCAGCTGGCTTAACAGTTTGAATAGTTATTAAAGAACCATAAGTTTGATCTGCCGAAAGTCTAAAAGGAGTATTAGAATTACATGAGTTACTCCAATAAGTATCATAGTCTTCTTCCCTAACAGTAAAAGTATAATTACCAACTGAAAGAGGTTGATTATAAAGAGCAGACCCTTCATCGTTTCCAATTCGTATTTCATATTCCTTTATTCCATTTGTTTCCGTAGTAGTAAAATACACAGGATTACTTGATTCAACGTTTAAAGTATTTGTAAGAGTACAATATGTAACTGTACTACTAGCACTACTGCTACTACTACCTCCCTGTATATTAGGAGCTATTTCAGTAGTTGTTTCATCATCAGCAACACCATATTGAGAACCAACATAAAAAGATAATACTGGGGTAGTAGAAGCATAAGAATAATTAAACTGCATCCTAGGACAATTATTTCTTTCTTTATATGCTTTATAAAACTTTCCATTTTTATCAAACATTTTACTATAAGATAACTTTACTAATCCTTGATAATCTAACAAATATCTTCCACTTTTTGGAACAACATCAATTTTACTACCATCAGCAGCCGTACCTAAAAATGCTCTATCACCTGTTGAACCATCATCATAAATAGTAACGGTTAATCTTAAATCAGATATCCAATTGTCCATCATTAACTGTTTGGTATCAAGATTATAAACACAAGTACCCAATGATTCTTTAGCCATTACATTCATTGGAAACAAGCAAAAAAATAAAATCATAAAAAAGAGAACTCTTCCTTTAGTAATATTTAATATAAATTTTGTTTTCATAACAAAAACACCCTCTCTCAACAATATGCTGTAAACAACATTTTACAAACATAGAAATTTATGATTTATCTACTAATAATTACATATTAACATAATTTTAATCCTATTTACAATACTAAATATAAATCTTTATAATTACATAGGATTATTCCAACACTGGCTCCATTTAATTAAATTTTCATTATCAGTAATACTACCAACCATCGTAAACACTAAATTAATAATTGTAATAAAGAAAAATATTAATATAGCATAAACTAACCTTCTTACTATTCTTTTAAGAATCTTCTTATTTTCTTTATCATCACTACCTATAACAGCTCGCCCTAAATCAAAAGTACAAAGAACTAATAATAAAATAGGAATTGCTATTTGAACAATAGGAAATACCCCATCTCTAATAACTCTTACTAACGAGTCAAACCCATAACAATTACTCTCAACATTTATTATTACATCATCTAACATCTGAAACATAATATTATTCCTTAAATAGAAAAAATAGCAATTTAATTGCTATTACTGTGGATTATCCCAACAAGTGCTCCACTCCGACAATCCAGGAGCTGCATCGCCTGCAACATTACCTATCATTGAAAATACCACACTAATAAGTGTAACAATAAAGAAAACTAATATTGCATATATACATCTCTTAATTAATTTAGATTGTGCTTCTTTAACTGCCTTATCATCACTACTGATTACCGCTTTACCTAAATCAAGTGTACCTAAAACTATTAAAATAATTGGAATACCTATTTGTAAAATAGGAAATAAACCATTTTTAATAATTCTAACTATAAAACCAAATCCACGACAAGGTCCTTCAGGATTAACATCTGCAGCATCTAGAATTTGTACCATATTCATTAACATCATATTCATAAACATTCTCCTTTACTACAATAATCATATACAAATTATTAATATTTGTCAATTATTATCTTTTAAATAACCCAAATATTTTCCCTCCATCTTTCTCTTCTCTTGTCTTATTAACAAGACCAATCTTAGATAAGAAATCACTAAGTACAGGATTTTTTATTCTATCATTTAATGGTGGTATACTATAAAATACTTTAGTTTTTCCTTCATACTCAAAATCCATAACATCACTATTAGAAAGCAAACTCATATTAAGAACTATTTTACGTCCCTTCAACTCTTCAAAAATTCTTCTATTTCTTCTCATTAATTTATTTAATCTAATACTAGAAGGCTCTATTAAATATAAAACATCACCACAAGCTCCTTCATTACTAGAATCATTTAAATCAATAAGAATTATTGAAGCTTCTTTATGCTTTACAATCTCAGTCATTAAATGTTCATCATCAACAGAAATCATATTATGACTATTGAAGTATGCAAAATCATGTCTATTAACTTCAATAGCTACAACACTCATACCATAAGTCTGTTCTAATTCTTTTTTTAACATATATATAAGAGTTGTACTTCCAGCATGATCAGTTATATTTTTAATACCAATAATTCTAGAACCTGCAATTACTTTTTCATTTATAGTACTAGACAAATCATTAAGTTGTTGATAATGAGCAACATCTTTATAAGTATTAGGATGATCCAAAAAATATTTAACTCCATCAACAGTAGTAGTAAAGTTATAAATACCCATAGAAATTATTTTAGATAAATAACTACTAGAAGTTGAAGCTTCTGTATTAGGAAGAACAAGAATGATTTTATCAGCATCAAGACCAATAGATATTTTTTGAATATTAGTAATATCTTCATAATCTTTAATCGCTGTTATATCTAAAATCATTCTAGCATAAAAGAAGTTTTTGAACATTTCAACAATCTCATCAGCAGTATGAACACCATCTACACTTTTAATAACATCAATATCCAAAGTAGAAAGCATCGCTTTCGCTTCATTTGCAATTATAACGTTCACTTTATCACTTCCTTTTAATCATAAATAGTTCTAGTTTCTCCTGATACTTGTAAAAAGTTTCCTAAGCCTAAAATTTCATTAACAACAGGAATATCAATATTAACAAATGTAACAATTGTATAATATTTACCATTCCTCTCCCCATCACCAGAAGCAACAGAAACATCGTGTTCAACATAACACCAACCTTTATAACCAGGGCACTCAGCACCACTATTATTATTCTGAAAATTAAGCATTTGTTGATTGTTAACATCATATGCCATTTGATCAATATAATCATTTATTTTCTCAATTGCCTCTTCATTATAAGGTCCTTCGTATTGTTCAATAAAAGTAACTATTTGATTCTTAACGCGAAATGCTCTAGTATAATTAACAGAATAAGCCATATACCCATTAATTAATAATACAAAAGCCAAAATTATTTGTAATGTAAAAACTTGTCCTATCGCATCTCTCATTATTAATCACATCCTTATTACTTAATTATTTGCCAAGATTACCATAATCAACGTCTATACTTGATTCTCCACTACTTGTCTTATTCCAAGTATTTTGAATTGACTCTTGAATAGATGGCCAAAAAAGCACAAAGAAACCTGCAATAACACCAATAAGTATAATTGTTACAACAGTCATATTTAACTCTCCAGTCGCTTCTTTCATATAAAACTCTCTCCTTTCATATCTTACAAAAATAATTATATCAAATATTTCTTATTTTGTAACTACTTTTTACCCTATCATTGTCATCATTGACGCAAGTATTACAATCATTACACTAACACCAGTAACAACAAGCATAATCATAGTCTGATTTCCCATATGATCAAGTCTTTCTTTATATTTAGTATCTCTAGCTTTCGCTTGTAAATTAGAAACAGTTCTTGAAAACATTAAAAGTCTTTCTTGCTTCTTCTCTTGTCCACCAAGTCCTAAACGATAAAGAAGTCTCATCATTCTCATGGAATCCCTAACAGGATATGTATTTGCAAAATCCATATAAGGATTAATACTAGAATCTCCTGAATTAATTTTCTCAATTAATTCCCTAAGTCCCGGTTTAAAAATATCAGGGGCATCATTAATACTTTTACCTATCGCTACAGGAACTGTATAATGCTGAATTAATATTTCTAAACTCTTTAAATAGTATGGCAACATTATATCAATTTGATGCAAATGAGCTTTATAATATTTTTTTAATTGCATATAAGGCATCTTAAATATAAGTACTGCTATAAGACAAGCAAGTATTATATTAATTAAACTAACATCATCTATAAATAGAAACATAAATATAAAGAATACTGCAATAGCATAAGTTATTCTTTTTTGAAATAAAGCATTAGGTGTAGCACTATCACCATATCTTGCATAAACTAAGAAATCATAATCATCTTCTCTTAATATTTCAAAATACTTTTTATTATCATTAATAAATCTTTTTTCATCTATAGTTTTATTATAAATTAAAATAAATAAAATTATAACTGCTACAATTACTATTTCCATAATTACTCAACCCCCACATTCTCATTATAATATTTTTCTCCTTTTAACAGGTAATAACTATTAAAAATAATAATAAAGTGGAGAATAAGTTGAACCCAAATATTTTTAATCAACTCTATATAGCTATCACTTCCAAGCATATATTGAACTAACATAACTAAAAGAAATAACATAATACCATACTGTAAAAATTTCTTATGGAAAGTTGCTCTATCCATTCTATCACGGTATACACTCTCAACAAGTGTATCGATATCAAGCTGCATATTTTCTAAGCTTTCCCCAGTATCCTTAGCACCCTCTTTAGTTATTTGTAAAAATAACTGATGCATATTCTTTACTATGTAATATGGATACTTATTACTAAAGAAATCCAACGCTCCATCAATAGAACCTTCTTCATATGCCATATCAATCATTCTATTAACATCACTAAGAACTGGATCTTCCAAAACTCCAGAATCTCTAACACCCTCTAAAGCCTTAACAAAACTTTGCGTTGTGGCAAATTCCATAATAGTATTAGTTGTATATACTTGAATCTGTTCAAAAATAAATTCACTATATACTCTTTTACATCTTAAAAATGATAAATATGGTATAAAAGAGACTGCAATAGCAACATAAATAATAGATACAATTATATTATAGAAATAAAGATATGTAACAACACCTGCAAAGCCACTCATTATTAAAACTTGAATTAAATATTGTCTTGCTGTATATTCTTGACCAAGCTGTTTTGTTTTCTCTCTAACAACTTTATAAGAATAAGGAGCAAACTTATCATATATAGACTGTACTTGTTCTGTAATAAATTTAGATACATTTTGGCCTTTATAATTACGATACAGTAAAACAACAATAGCGATTATTAATAGTAAAAAAAGTACCATAAAACCCCTCCTTTTTCTAAACTATCTCTGTAGGGAATATTGTCTGGTTACCTTGAGTATTAGAAGAATTAACATTATTAAAATTAGGAGATTCCACTACACTAACTTGAGAATTTGAATTATTAACCTCATTAACAGTATTAACATTATTAATGGTATCATCAGAGTTAATAGAATTTACTGCGCTATCTATATTACTCATTGAATCACCTTTAGTAAACAAATTATCAATAAAAATATTTTGATTTTCTAAATATTCTTTCAAATGCTCACTAGGCATATTCTGAACAGGAGCTTTTCCAAATGTTTTCTGATAAAGAATATGTGACTGTGGTTTATTATCATCATCCACATAAAACTCTACAACTTCATCAACTTCACGATGAAATTTTCCATATTCTTTACTATAATATGCTTTAATATGAACACCTAATTGAATATAACGGTAAATTGTATTCAAGAATTGATCAACATCAATATCACTTTCGAGAAGTGAATACATACGATAAGGAATAGAACTAGCCTTATCAGCATGAATTGTAGACAAAATATTATGTCCTGAAGAAATTGAATTACGTACTGCCGTAACCGCTTCAGCACTACGTACTTCAGATAATAAGATCCACTTAGGATTCTGTCTCATACACGTAACTAGTACATCAGAATAACTAGCAACATTATTTGTTTTCATCGCAACTATATCACGATGAGGAAATATTTTATCTAAATGTAATTCCAAAGTATCTTCTATTGTAATAATCTTTTCATTTTCTTTCGTATGACTTGCTAAATATTTAACGAATTCAGTTTTACCACTACCAGTTTCTCCGCTTACCATAATATTACAATGACCTTCAACACATTTCATTAAAATATCATGAATATTAGCAGTAAAATAATCTTCACTAATCAATTTTTCTTTATTAAGTCTAATCTTTGCAGGAGTTTTACGAATAACAGCAGCAATACCATTAGTAGCAATAGACTCATGCACAAAATTAAGACGTAACTCTGTAGACTCAGCATCAAGAAAAGGTTTAGCATTATTAAACGTCGTTCCCATAACATTAGAACATTGAAAGGCTAATTTTTCAACAAAAGCATCATTTAGCCCTTCAATTTCTACTCTCTTAGAACCATCTGTTAAAGAACGAACCCAAATTTGTCCATGATTACAATAAGAAATATCTGTTATATCATCATCATCTAACAAAGGTTTAAATAAACCAAAATCTAACTTATCAAATATGGTATCGTTCATAAAACACACCCTTTCTAAAATTATTGTTGAGTATAAGATAAATCTTCTTCTGTCATCGCTGTAACATTATTAATAAAGTTTCTTAGATCCTCACTAGATAAAGTAACATCACCAGGATCATCTTCTAAAGACTCAGCTGTAGGAACAGGAATTATCTCAGCTTCATAAGCTCTTAAAAAGCTAGCTTTACGAAGAAGAATGTGATATTCCTCAGGTACTGCAAAGATAATTTGTGCAGGAGTACCTTTTTCATCTAAATTTGCAAAGACATTATTACCAGCACTATCATAAACAGCAATTACTTTTACATTAGATAATAATTTACCAACCATAATTCTATCATTAGAAATTGTTGTTCCTTCAGCACCCTCAGCATTTTGAACTTTTAAATAAATATCAATATAATTACCAGGATAAATAGAATTACTATAAGTACTAGCCATATCAACATCTAAGTTATATAAAACATACCCTTTAGGATAATCTAAAATAATACTATCAGGTAATTGATCACGTGATACAACACATCTACTATAAAATAAACTTCCTTCAGGAATAACACTATCTCCATTAGAATACATATCAATAACATCAGCACTGTTTGTAATAATTTCATCACTTACCATTGATTGAGGTATTTCCATTGTCCCAACCATATCCTCTGTAATTTGTGTTCCAGAATTAATCGTTTCTAGAGCATAAGGAACAGTAACAGGCGTAATCGCTTGATTTATTCTCATATTATAACCTACATAAAGTATTACAATAGCAAGTATTACACCAACCACTGTAACAGTATTTTTATTAGTAAAGAATTTTTTAATTCCGACTACTAAATTATTCATCAAATCATCCTCCCTACTCTTTTTTAACTATCAACTTCACTATAATCTAATTCACCAGCTCTAGTCATATCAGTTACATATTTATTACTTAAATAATTTGATTCTAAAATAACATCTACTCTATTAGACAAACTCAAAGATTCTCCATCAATAGTAGCACTTGTTTCTGATTGCACCATAACACTAACTTTAGGTGGTGTCTCATTAATATCATAAAAACCTATATCATAAGTACGACTATTAGAAACATTCTCAGAAAAACGTCTAACAAAGCTTTCTACAAACTTTTCTTTGTCTATTCTAAGCAAACCGCTTAAGCGGTAATAACCAACATCAACTGCATCAGTCATTGCCGCTTCGGTTGTCTCTCTTAAAAGATAATAATCAAGTTCATTACCAGTTTGATAATTTTGAACTATATTAATAACACCAAAAGTAATAATAGCTAAAAGAATTATACCAACAACTAACATAGCTTTACTCATATTATTTAGCTCCTTTCAATACACTAGATTGAGCCATATACTCATTATAACAAGCAGTAGATGTATCAATAGTGTTATTACACTCATTTTCACCTTTACCTTCATTATTACATCCAATAAGTCCTGATTTTAACAATTCATTACTATTAAGCACCTCGTGAAGTAAGTAACTACGATATACTGTAATTCCAGCAGTTTTATTAGTATCATCAGCTTTTAAGATTAATCCTTTTTCTTCTGCATCTTGACCACTTGGCTCTGTATAACTGTGATATTTATTATTATAAGCTCTAACCTTCTTCATAGTCTCAGGTGTTAATCTAATATGATAATCTAAATAATCATCACCTTCATAAATACTGTCTCCTAAAGTTTGAATCTCATTTATTAAAGAAACTGGTTGAACAATATAATCAGGATTCTCTAAATTAGTAGCAGCACAAGTCCAGTTAAATCCAATTTCTCTCATATCATCATCAGCTACTTGTGTAGCATTATTACCTCTTAAACTTTCAACTTCATTTATTAGAAGAGCAGCTTGAGTGTTTTTTGAAGAACTACTAGTAGGAGTTACAGAATTAGGGAATAGATTATCTAGTGATATAGATCTAAAATTATAATCATCTACAGGAGCAGTACTAGATGCAGAATTTCCACCATCTGTATTTCCATTACCGTTTCCTTTACCACCATCATCACAATTAGGGAAATTAGGATCACTTGGAGTACATTCACTATCAGGCTCACCTACGGCATAGAAACAACTAATATCAAAATCCCAACCGAAATATCCATAATTGTCAATATGACCATTAATATTCATTTCTATATTATCTTCAATTTCTTTCTTTTCACTATCTGTAAGTGCAGACTCATCACCATTTTGATTAACTTTCCAATCATACCAAGCTGTATTGATAGGAACAGAATTTAATTTAGTACAATATGAATTTCCAACATAAGTATAGAAATCTTCATGACCAGGCTCCATAGAATGAACAGTTTGTCCTGTCTTATTATTTACCCAAGTACCTGGGAATGTAATTATATTATGATAATTCCAAGGATCATCTTTACCATCTTCACAACTACCATCTGTTAATATAACCATATCAGGGAATTCTCCACTAACAGTAGTACCATTTAATTTTTGTGAAGAAGAGAATGTTTCTTCATCGTCATTTTTATCACTATCAGTATCTACATTATCAACAACAATTTCATAATCAGTAGTCTCATTAGTACATGTTGCTGCCTTTTGTTCACATGCTGTCTTTTTATTCTGCCATTCTTCTAATTCTTTTTGATATTGTTGATCTGCTAAATATTGAGTTAATACAGTATTAGAACCACATTTATTTACCCATTTACAAGTATCATCACACACATTTGAATAACCATTTATCTTAGTTCTTATAAGGAAGCCATTAGAACCAGCACTATATTGTTTTCTTCCATGACTATCACTATAATTTCCCCGAACTTCATTAATTGTTTGCCTAGTAGATGCTTCACTTCTAAAATAGAACTGTCCAAGATTACTAGAACATCCACTTTCACTAGGAATCCATTTATTACCAACATACTTACCGCCTGGGTCTCTTTGATGTTGCTCATATAAAGCACGAGCATCATCAGTATTAGATGGAGTTAAACATCCATTAGCAAGCTTAGTAGCTTGTGACGTACTATTAATACTATAATCAGTAGTAAACATAGAAGGAATAGATTCAAAAGCAGTTTGTCTAATTGTAGACTTATTGTCAGTAGCATACACTTTAGTATAACATTTATCTATACAACTTTGAGTATATTCACCACCATCACATTCGTTTACACAAGCATCAAAATCCTCAGTTGGACCACCTTTTTCACTTTCATAACCATTACTAGCCACACAATAAGCAGTAGGTACACAAACAGCAGGCTTACTAGGTCTAGGAGCAGTATAATAACTATCACAAGTTACCTTAGATTTTATCTCAATTAAATATTGAAAACACATACCTGCTTGAGTTGCAACTGGATCACTGAAATTAACTTCAATTTCCTCTTTACATGTAGTAGTACAGTTATCCACAGTTTCTGACTCTTTATGACTATATTTATGCATAGTCTCATAATTATCAGTACTAAATGCATCACAAACTAATTTATCAGTTTTAGTAACATCTTTAACATTAGTATAACTAGGGTCTTGAACTATTGAAGAACTACCATTTTGTTGAATATTATATAGACTCTCAGCATCATTGATCCAATTACTAACTTCATCATAAGAATACTGAACAGATACTTCTTCTGAAAAGCAATAAGGTACAGCCTCCCTCATAGTTTTATTATTTGACCATTTATTACGATAATTAACACATAATGCATTATCATATAATTGATTACGTCCAGATGTATTAGCATATAAAGTATTATTTCCAATCTCTTTACCAGCCTCACATACCCCATCAGATTCTGGTAAATAGAAATATACTGTTATTCTACTGTCAATTTGATCATCAGGAATAGTAAATGAAAAACTACCACTACTATCAACTTGATGTTGAGTACCATCAAAACTTGTAGAATATAACAAACCAGAAGCACCAGTATAAGATACAACATTTCCAGAAACATTATAACTTATCTTATCCATGTATTTAGTCTTAGTATATCCAGTAGAGCATTCATTATTAGCAGCTTCAACATTATTTGCATTAGATAGCATAACTCCCATAAAAGCAGATAATGCAACTGCTGGAACCATTAATAATTTAGACTTCTTCATTTTCTTCACCTTCTTTCATTCTCTTTGCAATTTTGTCATAATTTTGATTAGTTTTTACTTTGGCATACACCTTATCCTCACCCTCTCGTAATTTTCTAGCATCAACTCTAAATGAATAACTATCACTTGCACCATAAAATCTAGTACAAGTAAACAATGTTAGCATCAAATCATCCTCGTTGACATCTACATCTATATCATACATACTTTCTCTTTTAGCTTTCTTTATATACCTTTTCTGTTCATCATCAGTATAAGTATCACTAAAAGAAGCATTCTGATCATCTTTTAATAAAGCTACAGCAAAAACTCTATAAATACTTGTATCACCTTCGCTATTAGTAAATTCAATAAATTGATTATCACTAATAAAATCAGGATAAATATATGACATTAGTTGTTCAAATCTAGTCATACTATCATCGCCAACTATAGGATTACGTGATACATTTCTAATATTATGAGAAATATAAGCAGGCCGATTACCTGTACCATCTGGAAAAGAATTAGTCCAAGCAAAATCATAGTCACCTCTTAAAATATCTGTATTTTCATCAGCTCTTATCAATGGTAAATCAATATTGGTACCTTCAACTCTAAGCCAGCCTACAACATCATCACCATATGTTTTAGCTTCTTCAATCTTAGAACTCTCATCTCTAACTTTAAAATTACTCAGTTCTCCATGACTATTGTAAATCAATAAAACACAAGCAATAACAAAGATAATAATAATTCCTAAAATTGCTAAACTTTTCTTTTTTATTTTCATAATACTACTCCTAACCTAATCACTTATTGTATAAGGATTTTCTAAACTACCATCTCCATCTGTAATAAAAACATCATCTTTCAAATAAGCTTTTATCTTAACTCCAGTTTCTGCATCATCTGTAACATTAGTATAACTGATTGTACCAGCTGGATACATGAAAGTTTTAATATTTTCATTTTTAGAGGAATCTATAAGCCAATAACCACCATCACTACTATTATCACCTTTTGCACTAAAAATGTCAAATGTAGAAGGAATAGTAATCATATTATTATAAGTTTCAACATCATTATTTCCATTATAAACCACTCTATTTTTATATATTGGAACCTCTATTTTTGTTCTTTTAAATAAATCTGTAGAAACATATCTCGTCATATCATTAATTACTTTATAACCAATATTTCCTTCTTGATTAGGATTATATATTTTTTCATCTGTATTAGTATAGCCAATAGAAACTTCTGTATTATCACTTAAAAGAACACCTGTCATAATAATCTCTGTAGTATTATCATCAGTCTTTCCAGCTATTCTCCAAGTATACCCAGAATAACTAATATATTCACCAACTTGCCTTTTATTGATATTTGTATTTCTACGCGCACTATCATTTTCTACTAATATATATGGATCAGCTTCACTACCATCTCCAGCCAAAACTTTAGTATCTTTATTTAAGGTAAGAGCAGGTCTTACATTAAATAAATATCTTTGATTCATAGGTTCAGCTTTTAATGGGTATGTGTATAAACTTGTAATTGTCCATGGCTTATTATCACTATCAAAATTAGCATACCACACCATACCACTAAAGTCTAAGAAACTAACATCATTCTCTAAAGTATTATTATAATCCTGTATAGATAAAATTCCAACATTTCTTTTACTACTAGTCCTACTACATTCAGTAGCCATATAATCATCAGTATTTAGAACATCATCACACCAGCGACTTGAAACCACTAAGTTTTTATATTTATTTTCTAATAAATTATAGAAATAATCATTTAACCAACTATCTAATGAACTATCTACAAATCTACCATCATTAGTATAATCAACATTAGCAAGAACCTCATCACTAGCAATTGTTACAGTATCATCATCATTTATTTTAACAATTCTAAATACCATATTATTAAACATAACATAATTATTTAAAGCTTCTCCCTTATAGTAACCATTAGTATCATGAGTTGCTGATTTAACAACATTACTAAATGATTCTTCTACGCTAACAGTCCTTGTTACTTTTGTACTATTAGCAAGACTATCTCTAACTATATATGTAATTTCATAAGTACCAACAGTAGAAGTATCAACATTACCTTTAATAGTAACATCTTTAACATCTAAAGTACCATCAACATTATCTACAACACTCTTAACACCTGGCTCGTTATACTTTTCACCCCTACTAATCGTCATATTTTTAGAACCATTAAGAGTTATTGTAGGCCCTTCATGATCTACATCAGATTCTAAAGAACCACACTTTAAATAAGTATAATATTCATATTTTCCATTTTTATTAACAGCTTTTACATTAGAACTATTGATATCACATAGCTTATTACCATAAGCTTCATATAATCCATCAAGATAATCTTGTTTAACTAAAGTATTCAAAGTAACAGAAATAACCCGACCTTCCTCTTTAGGAAGACGAGTATCATTTATTTCGTAGTATCTTTCTCCTGCTCTACTTAATAATCTTTCGTTTTCTTTAAAAACTCTCCTTGGATAAAAATATAAAAACCACACTAATAAAAGAACTATAACAATTACAGCAACAAGAAAAATAATCTTAATTATTTTTTTCTTATTAATACCCTTCTTTTTTTCATCCATAATCCAACGCTCCTTTTTAATTCAAATGATAAATATACTGCTCATTTCTAAATGTAAAAATCAAATCTAACTTCCCATCATCTTTCATGTCACTAGGCAAACTATAATAAGCATAATTACCATTATAATTATCTAATAAAGATCTAGCTGTAATACTATGCATTTTTCCTTCATTATCTTCATATCTAATTTTAGCATATATATCAGAAAAGTCAATAAAAGATTCACCAGTAAATTTATTACTTACAAAAGAAATTTCTAATATTTTATTAGTAGAATTTAAAGGTAATTCCATCATTCCACATCCATTATTATTACAAGCATATCTACTATAAGTAGTTTCATTAGTTACTAAGAAATTATTAACTATAAAAGTATTCTTATTAGGAAAAGTCATAGTTTCAGTAATTTGTACTTCTTCTTTCGTCTTTAACTCCCTTACGTCCTTAACATTTAACTTAATCTTTCTAACTAAAACACCATTAGTAACATCAGGATAATATAAAACATATTTATCAGGATCTAAATCTTTAGGAACCTTATAAACCAAAATAAATGTCACTGAAGAACCAGGTGCTAAATCTCTATTATTATAGGCATTACCCAAATCCTCAAAATTACTATAAAGTCTTGTTGCATAATGAAATTCTCCACTTCTATTCATAACTCTAAATCTATCTAAATTAATACTTCTACTAGATGAATTATTCTTAACAGTAATATTAACAACCAAATAATCTCTATTATTACTAATAACATCTCCACGACTATCTCTATTAGTCAAATAACTACTATTAACAGTAATATCATAATAGTTAGCACTAAATGTATTACCCTCTCTATAAGTTCTATGTAATATTCCAAAATAATAATATGTATAGCCTGTAATAGAAATAAAAAAAATTATAATAATACTATTGCAAATAAGACGATGTTCAAAATATACATACTTTACATTTCTAATAAATTTTCTAATATTTCTAGTAATTTTATCTTTATCAAACTCTATATTTACTTCAAATTCTTCTCTATCTTCTTCTTTTATATCTAAATACTCTTCATCTTCCTTAAAACCAAATTTTTTTAGATCTATACCCAAAAATCTAATACCAAAAATAATAAAAATAACAAATTGTGGAAAATAAATTATGTTAAGGAAATCTCTACCCGCCATTATAGGCGTAATAGTTGATAACTCATTAAAGCTATTAAAATAGTTCCTTATAAAAAGTAACACTCCAAACATAAATGTATATTCAATTATAGGAATTAAATATATCTTCCAAGGCTTTTTCTTATAATGTAATAAAACAATTAATACTATGCTTATAACAACTACTATTATTATAGCAAGAATAACACCGACATTTATATAATCACTTATTGGTTCATAATAAGCATTATAACTCTCTGTTTGCAAAAAATCAGTTACAAAAGTGCGTAAATAAGTAATTTTATAAAATATATAAGCACAGAGTAATATCAATATTAAATGTATTCGCTGAAAATATTGTATTAAAAGAGCATATGGTTTTCTTAATATCATAAGCTACACCCCTTTACTATTATAAGTATAGCTTAGTTTTTTCAATTTGAAAAGTAAAAAGTTGTTTTTATCACAAAAACAATGCTATAATATCTAAGGAAAGTAGTGATAAAATGAAAAAGAAAATTAAATTTTTATTAATAGGAATACTAGCTTTAATATTAACAGGGTGCTCTAGTAGCAAAGTTATTACTGATATTGATTATAGTAAACTAGAAGAAATGATAAATAACAAAGAAAGTTTTATCTTAGAAGTAGTTCAAACAGGTTGTTCTCACTGTGAAGAGTTTTCTCCAAGATTTAAAGCAGTTTTAAAGACGAATAATGAAGAAGCTTATTCCCTTAATTTATATAATATGACAGAGGATGAACTTAAAAAGTTTAATGAACTGACAACTAGTGTATCAGGAACACCTACTGTTTTATATTTTGAAGATGGCAAAGAAACATCTCACAAAATAAATGGAGCTGTATCTAATGAAAAGATAGAAGAATTTTTAAAGAAGATAAAAAATAAATAGACGATAGGTTCTTCCGAAAGTTTGCGGATTAACCAATAATAGGAAGTAGGATGTATTCCT
>CAMMKE010000016.1 GCA_946497375.1 uncultured Mycoplasmatota bacterium | reverse complement strand
TAAATCAATTTTTTTTACTAATTTTTATAATAGGACATTTTGTTTTGTAAACGAAAGTGCAAAAGCGGACATTTTGAAAAAAAAGTCACACTAGTAGTTTTAAAAGTTGACAATTGCTAGATTTTATGTTATAATATGTCCAACTTAAGGAAAAGGGGGAATTAAGTTATGTATACAGAGGAGAATGAAAGAGGAAGATTTCCACTTCGTGATATTCTGCTAAAAGCTATAGTAGTTATAATTTTCTTGATATTAATTATATTTATAGTTACAAAATTAACTACAAAAGATACTTCTACAAATAGTAGTGCAACTTCTAATTATGATAAAACTTTTAGTGAGAATTTGGAAGCTATGGAAGATGCTGCTTTTAAGTATTATACAAAAGATAGATTACCAAATGAAGTTGGTGAGAATAATGAGTTGACATTAAGAGAAATGATAAATTCTAATTTATTAGAAGCCTTTACAGATGCTGATGGTAATTCATGTGATGTTAATAACAGTTATATTAGATTAACAAAAAATGAAGATGATTATACTTTAAGAGTAAACCTTAAATGTAATAAAAAAGAAGATTATTCACTTATGAAAGTAGGGGGATATGATTATTGTGAGCATGATATTTGTAAAAGAGATACAAGTAAAGAAAAAAATAGTACTAAAGAAGAAAAGAAGGAAGAAACTAGTAAAGTAGATATTACTGAATCTAGTGATACTTCTAATAATACTAATACAAATACTAATGCTGGTACTAATTCTAATATAACTAATAACAGTACAAGCAATCCAGCTAATGATCAAAATACAAATACTTCTAGTGGTTCATCACAAGTATCAACAATGTATGAATATAAAAAGGTTACTAATCCAGTTTTATCGGGTTGGAGCTCATGGAGTAGTTGGCAACTTAATAATAATAGATATACTGCTGTTAAATGTAGTGATAATGATGCTAATTGTTTAAGAGAAGTTCAACTATATTCAAGAAGACAAAGAATAGGAGTTGATTCTTCTGGTAAGGTATTGTATGCTACTGTTCACTATTATAGTTATAGAACTAGAAATTTAATTAGCAGTGGTACTACTGATACTAAATGGAGTACTTACAATGATACTAATTTAATAAATCAAGGATATACCTATACAGGTAATATGAGATAGGGGTGTTAACAATGGAAGAAAGAAAAGTTATAAAATTTTATCGTTATAAAGAAAAAGATGAGAATGGTCGTGAAATTTGGTTATATTGTTATGGCTTAGAAGATGAGAAAGGAAAGGTTACTTATCATTTTACTAAAGATGATGACAAAGCAATAAAAATTTGTTTACAATACTTAAATGATAATTATTCTAGAGTTGATTATAGGAGAAGAATAGCTGAAAAAACATCAATATTTAATCTTAATTGTTCTAGTCTTGATGATGTAAGTGAAAAAGTGCAAGAGACTAGTGTAGATGAAAAGAAAGAAATGAAAAACTTCATTAAAGCTCAAGAAAAGTTTTATGAAAATGATTTTGAAGATGTAGAAGAAAAGAAAGGTAAAGTAACTAGGGCATGTAGTTGGTTAGCAAACTTTGCTAAAGATAGAATAGCAGGTTTTAAAAATGCTTCTAAAAAAGGAAAAGCTGCTAGAATAGTCGCAACCGTTGCAGCTGTTGCTCTATTTGTAAATGGTTGTTCGGCAATTCTTAATAGAGGTAAAAGTCCTACTAACAGTGGGTTAAGTTCAACAACTGGTCTAGATGATGATAATAATAACGATAATGATATTAAAAATGACATAGATAGCTCTGCTGTAAAAATATCAGTTGCTGCGAAAGAAGCTGCTACTATTGCAAATAAAGCTTTAGAAGATGCAGAAGCTAAGATTAAAGATGAAGAAGAGGATAAAAAAATATCACAAATAGATAATACATCTAATAATAAATCTAATGATACAAGTTATGATAATAGTAAAAGTACTAGTTCTTCACATTCTAATGGTACTACATCAACTTCAGGCGGATCTAGTTCTACAAGTACTAAGCCTAAGAAAGAATCTGGCAGTATTAATAAAGGATATCTTGCAGTTCAAGATCCTAGCGCTAGTTTAGATGATTCTAAAAACAACTCATCAAATGGAAATGATAGTAAACCTGATGCAGATGATTCATATCAAAATGTTACTGAAGAAGAAACACCAATTACAGATGAGGATTATAGTGAGGAAATTGAAGTTCCTGCTAAAGAAGACGCTATATTAGATTCAGAACTTGAAGGCAGTGAAGGTGCAATTGATGATGATGTAAGTTACGATATAAATTTAGATGATAATAATGGTGAGTATGATAATGTTTATGTTGAAGAATTACCTGATCCTAATAAAACAGCAGAAGCAGGTGATAAAGATTATGTAACTACAGACGAAGAACTAAAACAAGATACTTCTTTAGAAGATGAAAGTCAAAATAGTGATGTTGTTCCAGTAGAACAAACGCCTGTTCAAGATACTAATACTGATGAATATACAGTTTCTGTTGATACAACTTATACAGAACCAGGAACTGTAGAAACTGTACCAGTTGAGCAAAGCCCAACTATTAATGAACAGGAAGTAGAAAGAGCAGTTGAAGCGATGGCTAATGGGGAAGAAGGAAATGTCATCGTTAATACTGATGGAAGTATAAGTTTTGAAACAGCTGAAAATACAGAAACAAATAGTATGACAAAATAGTTTTACTATTTGTTTTTTCTTTGGTATAATTTTATTAAAGAATAGGAAGTGGTTTTATGAATTATAGTTTCGAATTATTAAGAGAACTCGATGATAATAGCCACGAAATAGAGGAGTTTATTAAAACTACCAATAATTCTATAAATTTAGAAGAGATTAAAACTAAGACAACCTTTATCAAACAATTATTAGGTTATTATAATCAAATAATACTTAGAGTTCAAGATATTTTTCCGAAGGAAGAGTTAAATGCTCACATTACTATTCAAAAAGATTTCAGTAATAAAATAGAATCTTTAGAGAAAGAAATGGATATTAGAAAAAAAATAGATGCTTTGACAGTAATCTCTAATAATTTAATTAATAATTACAATAATTTAACGACTAAGAGTCTATTTCTTTTAAAAAATGATAATAGTTCTATAGAATATAATAATTTAATTAGAAAAATTAATGAGAATATTGTAAAATTAAATAATTTAGAACTTTCTAAAAGTAATATAGATAATTTATTACCACTTTATAATGACATAAAGATGACTAAAGACATTTTTAAACTAAATAGTTTTTTAAATATAACTAATAATATGTTAATAAACAATATTAAAACTAATGTTAATGATAAGAAGGGTAAAGAAACAGAACGAGTATTTTCTCTTTTTGCTAAAATAAATGATCAGATAATAGAGTCAAATTATAATAAAAGTGATAATTTAGTTTATGCTTTATATGTACTTGAAGATAACAGTAAATATTATGCAATTATAAAAGATACTAAAGAAATAGAAATATTAGATCAGAGTTTTAGTAATCTACCAAATTTGGTTTTGACTAAGGATAATATTATAAATACATGTAGAATTATTATTAGAAATGCAGGTATTTATTATGATATAAACGAATATATGCGATATATTGAGAAAAGCTATAAAAATAAAATAACTAAAGAAATTGATGAAGTAATATTAAAATATAAAAATAGACTAAAAAATTTAGAAAACAATATAAATGCTCAGTTAGCTTTTATTGATACTATCGCTTTATTAGTAAATCATAAACCATGTCCTAAATATCCTAATATTACTTATAATGATTTAAATTTAGAAGATTATTTTCCTGATCATGATAAAGAGACTGATTCAAAAGAAAAAGAAATAGAACGACTTATTGTAGAAGTGTTATTAAACCCTAATATTAAAAGTGAATTTGATACTAATAGCATTTTAAAGACATTATATGAAAGTTCTATTTTAGATTCTCTTGTATCTAGTAATTATCTTAAAGAAAATAATAGGCCTATTGTTAATACAAGTGATAATATCAGTAATAGTTTAGAAGTTACTAACAATATTAAGACTAATTATGATAAAGTTAAAGACTATCTAAATATACGTGTAGAAGAATTAAAACTATTAGAAAGTAGTCCTGAAATAAATGTAACTATCACTAAAGATGATAATTCATTGTTTAAAGATATAAATACAGTATTAGATCTTAATACAGCGCTTGTAATTTGTAATAAAGTTTATAAGTGTGGTCAAGGAGAATATGCTGTTATAGATTATTTAAAGACAGGTAACACTTTAAAATTTACTTCTAAATATAAGGCTAGAGAATTAGCGAGCAGTGTTAATAGGGATAATTATTTGAAATTGTTACTGGAAAATATTATTAAGAGATTTTTATATAATAAAGATAACAATAACTTTATAGAATCTATATTATCTAAAGATTCTATAAGTATTGAAGATATAGTAAATTCTTTACTTGCAGATAATAATTTATTAATTACGTCTATTACTAATTTTGATTATGATTATTTAGATAATACTAGTAATAAATTTATAAGAGTAGAGGAGATATTAAATAATAAAGAAGATTTAATGATAGTAAAGATTAATAAGATTTTAGAAGAAATTAAAAGAACTGAAAAAATAATATTAGAGTCTTATTAAAAAAAATATTATAAATTTTTGTTGATATTAAAGAGTTTGAACGCATTTACGAAAACTCGTACTTGTAACTTTTCAACTTTTATTATATATTGTTATTGGGAATAAATTTTCCTAGTCATCTGACTCTCTTTACCATCTTATTTTGTTTTATAGTCGCCCAAATAAACAAAAAAGAAGAGTTTAGATGACTCTTTTATTTTGTCTTAAACTAAATTATTAGTTTTTCTATATATCTTATCACTTTCATACATAATTTTTTCTTTATCTTCTAAAGTATCTATTAATACATCGAAATAAGGCTTAGAACTATCACAACTAAGGTAACTGTATAAAAGATTAAAAATCTTTTTGTTATCTTTAAATAGACTAAATAAACTATTAACATCAGTAGTTCTATCTTTTATTACTTTTTCAAAATTAATTCCATAAATAATTGAGAGATTTGTTAAAGCTTGTTTTAATTTATCAGTATTATAATTTGGTCTTAGCATTTTACCGTTTAAGGTTAATTCATAATGACTTTCTGTTTTCTTAGGACTTCTTTTAGTAGCAGAATCAAAGTCTATTAAGTGACCTCCATCTTTATCAATAAGACTATTAGATAAAGCGATATCATTTAAAAAGAAACCTTTATTATGTAACTCTTTCAACTGTCTAGTACAATCAATTGAAGTTTTTAATCTTTCCTTATGTGTAAACATATCTCTATTAACAATATAATCAAAAGTATGAGAATGAGAATAGTAAGGCATGATAAAACCTTGTAATTTATTATCAACGCTATATTCATCAATAGGATAACCACTACCTTCAATTTTCTTTTCGCCTAATAATTCTCTTATAGTAGATTCTTTTTCTTTTGTTAAATTATTTATAACTTTAATAACTGTCCCATTAGGAAGAGTCTTATGAGTGGCAAGATAACCAAATGAACCTTCCATATTAGGGAGCTTCTTAATAAAACAAGCTTCTCTAAAACTTATATTCATAGTATAGCCCCTTTCTAAAAGTAATATATAAAATACCACAAAATTAAAGAAAAATCAAGGTTATGCTTTCCTTAAGGAGAATTTTACTGTATAATAAAGCTTAGAAAGAAAGGGATTAATATGATTAGTAAACCAAAAGGAACAGTTGATTTAACTGATAAGAGAGCAAGAACTTGGAAATATGTAGAAGAAGTAATTGATTCTGTAATGGAAAAATATAACTATAATTATATTAGAACTCCTATATTTGAATCTACTGAATTATTCAAAAGAGGAATAGGGGACTCTACTGATATAGTTACTAAAGAAACATATGACTTTAAAGATAGAGGAGATAGATCTATTACCTTAAGACCAGAAGGAACGGCAGGAGTAGTTAGAAGTTATATAGAAAATAAAATGTATGGGACTCATAACTTACCTGTTAAAGTATATTATAATGGAACAATGTATCGTTATGAAAGGCCACAAAAGGGAAGATATAGAGAGCTTAGTCAATATGGAGTAGAGGTTCTAGGTAGTAGTGACCCTATGATGGATGCTGAAGTTATTTCTCTTGCTTACAATATTAATAAAATGTTAGGATTAACAGATACTATAGTACATATTAATAGTATAGGAGATAAAGAGTCTCGTGATAAATATAGAGAAGCCTTAAAAAACTATTTTAAGCCTCATTTAGACGACTTATGTGATGATTGTAAGGAAAGATTTGATAAGAATCCTTTAAGGATTATAGACTGTAAAGTAGATAGTAATAAAGACTACTTTAAAGATGCTCCTAATATATTAGATTATCTTAGTGTTGAAAGTAAGGAACACTTTGATAAGGTGTGCGAGTATCTTGATTTATTAGAAGTTAAATATGAAATAGACCCTAAGATAGTTAGAGGACTTGACTATTATAATCATACTGTTTTTGAACTAATGACGGAAAACAATAATCTTGCTTTAGGTGGTGGAGGAAGATATGATAACTTAGTTAGTATGCTAGGTGGACCAGAAACACCATGTGTAGGTTATGCTGTTGGACTTGATAGATTAGTTGAAGAGATAATAGAAAGAGATATAGAAAACGTTAGAGATGATATAGATGCTTTCATTATGTATGTTAATGAAGATGAAAAGAAAAACGCTATCTACCTTGCAAATGAACTTAGAATGTCAGGCTTTGTAGTAGAAACAGAGTATACAGGAAGAAGCTTAAAGAGTCAGTTTAAAAGAGCAGATTACTTTAATAGTAAATATTTAATACTACTTAACAGTGATGATTTAAACGAAGGCTTAATTACTATTAAGAATAATAAGACTAAAGAAGAAGAAAAGATTATGATGGAATATATTATCTATTACTTTGATGAACATATAAGTGATGATAACTTGCCTATAGAAGCAGATTTTCATAATCATGAAGAAGGATGTGACTGTGATGAATAAGATATTTTTTAAAGACTTAGAAAATTATTTTGATAAAGAAATAGAATTTAGTGGTTTTGTTGAAAATATTAGAAATATTAAATGGGTACAGTTCTTAGTACTTAGAGACTCTACTGATAAAGTACAAGTAACTATTGAAAAGAGTGATGAAAATAATGCTGAGATGGTAGAGTTAGTTAATAATTTAACAGTTGAATCTACTATTAAAGTAACAGGTACTCTAAAGAAAAATGAAAATGTTAGATTAAGAGGAATGGAGTTTATTCCTACGAAAATAGAAGTTACAAGTAAAAGTGATGCTGAACTTCCTATTAATATTCATGATAAGGATGCTCAATTACTTGACCAAAGACTAGATTATCGTTGGTTAGACCTTAGAAATGAATATAACTTTAATATCTTTAAGATTCAAAGTGATATGGTTAAATTTATGAGAGAGTTTATGTATTCTCATGACTTTACAGAAATCCATACACCTAAACTAATAGGAGCAGCCAGTGAGAGCGGGGCAGATGTCTTTGAAGTAAAATACTTTGATAGAAAAGCATATCTTGCCCAGTCCCCACAATTTTATAAACAAATGGCTATTGCTAGTGGTTATGATAGAGTATTTGAAGTTGCCCCTGTTTTCCGTGCTGAAAACTCTAATACTTCAAGACACACAACAGAGTTTACTGGTTTCGACGTAGAGTTTGCCTATATTGACTCTTATCGCGATGTTATGGATTTTGAAGAAGAATTATTAACTTATACTTTAGAAAAGTTAAATGAAAAGTATGGCGAATTAGTTAAAAATCTTTATGGAAAAGAAATAGTTGTTCCTAAAGAGAAGTTTCCAAGAGTAAAATTAGCAGATTTATATGATGAACTTGAAAAAAGATATGACTATAAAGTAGATGAAAGTGAAAAAAATGATTTAACTACTGAAGCAGAGAGACTAAGTTATCGTTATGCAATGGATGAGTTTAACTCAGAGTTTATCTTTGTTACAGATTATCCTAAAGAAAAACGTGCTTTCTATCATATGCGTAAAGATGGTATTCCTGAAGGCTATGATTTAATTTATCGTGGTGTTGAAATAACTACAGGAGCAGAACGTGAGCATAGATATGATGTTTTAGTTAAACAAGCCAAAGAAAAAGGTCTTGATAAAGATGTAGAGTTCTATCTAGAGTTCTTTAAATATGGATGCCCTCCTCATGGTGGTTTTGGACTAGGAGTAGATAGACTTACTATGTTAGTATTAGGATTACCTAGTGTTAAAGAGTCTATGTTGATATTTAGAGGACCTAATAGATTAAATCCATAAGACGTGTAAATTTACATGTCTTTTTTCTTTTTTTATAGAATATTTTCCCATATTCCCTTATACTCTAAGTAAGAAAGGAAGCTAGGTTTATGGAAAATGCAAGAAGAGTAGGGATGTTATTTATTGCCTTAATAACCCTTATAATAGTAGCATCCATCATATTTATAGTTAATATTAATCTAAAAGGAGAAAGTAGGGAAACATTTAATGAAGATAGTAGTAGTCTTTCTACTAAAGAAGTGGCATCTTTATTAGAATTAGTTAATATTTATGACAGTTATATAGTTACTTTTGATGGTACTAAAGATTTAAGTACTTTAACAGATAAAGAAAAGATTAACTTTATAGATAGATTACCTATTGATGTAAAAAATGACCTTAATTTAGATTTTGATGCTGGAGTTAGTCTAGATAAAGTAAAAAGAGTCTTAAAGAAGTATTTTGGTCCTAAAACAACCTTTAATCCTGTTAATTCTACATGCTTTCTAGATGATGGAGACTATCTAATCTATGATAATAATACTAATATGTATAAAGCAGATAATGATTATCATGCCCATAGTGCTTATACGCCTTTATCTATAGAAAACTATTATGTAGAAGGAAAAAGAATTGTCGATGGAGATAAATTAATCTATTCTATAACTTTAAAGAAAGCTTTCGCTTATCCTAATACCTCATCTTATTTTGGTAGTTATACTGATTTAGTAAATAATAAAAACTTAGTAGTAGATTTATATGAAGAAGATAATGATTATGAATCTAGTGATATTAATAACTTAATAGAGCCATATAAAGATAAGTTAACTAGTTACACTTATATCTTTGAAACAAAAGATAGTATAGAAAATAGTTATTTAATAGAACTTGCAAAACTTAATAGGGGGAGCGAATTTTAAAAGACCTTAACTCTTTTTAGTTAAAGTCTTTTTTTGGGTATATCCTTCGCTATAATCTATCGCTTCTTCAAACTTTTCTATTGTTTTATCATAACTTTCATTGGTACTGCTTTCTCTATATTCTAAGAAAGCTTCTTCATATTCTTTAACTGTTTGATAATGGGCACTAAATTGATTAATATTTTCTTTAATAAAGTTATCTTTAGTTATATTAAGACCATTTCTTAAATCATTAACTAAAGTAATACCATTATTGATAAGAGAATTATAAATAATTAAGTTACCAATAACATTATCTTTAGCATTTTTAAACTCTTCTTCTAAATAAGTTATATTTCTATAAGAAGATTCTAAGAATTTGCCTTGTTCCTTTTCATTTAAATCTCTTTCAAGTGATACCCTTAATAGTTTAAAGAATGTACTATTATCTTTTAATACTTTTCTTTCTTTAATAAGTTCTAACATAAATAATTCCCCATTTCTGATAGAAACTATTATACCACGTAATAATTTGAAGTCAAAAAGTATTTACTAAGAGAGCTTGTTGTTATACAATAAAGATGTATTAAATGAAAGAGATTTCATATAATATAAAAGTAAGTTATATAACTTACATATATGAAAATGTTTCTCGCTTCTGGGTGGCTAGTGAGTAATAAATTATTCCGGATGAAAATGTTTTGGAAAGTTCTATCAATTGATAGAATTTTCTTTATCGTTGTGATAAAATAATTGATAGATTGGTAAGGAGGGATATCATGAATAATCAAGATATTATTAATGAAGTTAGAAGAAAAAATGATATTGTTGATGTTATTGGTGAAAAGATTCCTCTTGAAAAACGTGGTAAAAACTACTTTGGAGTATGTCCTTTTCATGATGATACTAATCCTTCTATGAGTGTATCAAGGGAAAAACAAATCTATACTTGTTTCTCTTGTCATGCGACTGGGAATGTCTTTACCTTTTTAATGAACTATGAACATAAAGAGTTTAATCAAGTCTTAAGTGATTTGGCTAGTCGTATTGGTATTACTTTAAATGGCTTTAAAACTAAAAAAATATCTACTAAATATGATGAATGGTATAAGATATATGATCTTGCTAATAAATATTATCAAAATAATTTGCTTACTAAAGAAGGAGAAGGGGCAAGAGAATATTTAAAGAATAGAAGTATTGATGATGAGACAGTTAAAGAATTTGAGATAGGATACTCTTTAAAAAATAGAGATGATCTTACTAAATTATTAACTGCAAAAGGACACTCTATTGATTTGCTTAATAAAGTAGGGCTTAGTAATGAAGAACATGATATATATAACTCAAGACTTATGTTTCCTTTACACGATTTAAATGGTAAAGTAATAGGGTTTAGTGGTCGTATTATAAATAGTGGTAAACAAAATAAATATCTTAATACTAAAGAAACAGAACTTTTTAAAAAAGGTAAACTATTATACCATTACCATATTGCAAGAGAAGAAGCGCGGGTTAAAAAGTCTGTTATAATAATGGAAGGTTTTATGGATATAATTCGTGCTAGTACTGTAGGGATTAAAAATACGGTCGCTACTATGGGTACGGCCTTAACACGTGACCATATTAAAGAGATTAAAAGACTTTCTAATAACATTATCCTTTGTTTTGATGGTGATGAAGCTGGAGTTAAAGCAACTATCGCCTCTGGGGAGTTATTTAAAAGTGAAGGGATAGAAGTTAAAGTAATCTCTTTACCAGGAGAAGATGATCCTGATACCTATATTCTAAAAAATGGAAGAGATGCTTTTGAAGCTTTAATAAATAATGCAATTTACTATAGTGATTTTAAAATTAAGAACTTATCCCGTAACCGTAATTTTGCAAGTAGTGAAGAGAAAGCTAATTATATTCATGAAGTATTAGAAGAAGCATCTAAGATAAATGATTCTATTAGAACAGAAATTATACTAAAAGACCTTGCAAAAAAGTTTGAAATAGGGTATAATACCCTAGAAAAAAGTTTTAAGGAGTTAGTTAATAATCAAGAGATAAAAAAAGAAGTTATTACTACTCCAAAAACTATACAACCTAAGAATAAAGATAAGTATCAAAAAGCAAGCCTCAATATTATATATTATATGTTAAATAAGCAAGATATTATCGATATGGTAGAAGATGAACATTTAGTGTTTCCTACCGAAGCTTTAAGAGCATTAGAAAGTGAAATTGTTTATTTTTATCATAAGTATGGGTTTATTAATGAAGCAGACTTTTATACTTACTTAACACCTAAAGGGGAGTTACTTAATCTCTTAAATGAAGTATTGGAAATGGATTTAAAGACTGTTGTTACTAAAGAAGAATTATTTGATTACTTTAAAGTAATAAGAGAATATAACTTGAAAAGAACAATTGCTAATTTAGAAGAGAAAATTAAGAATGAAACAGATCCATTAAGACAAGTAAAATACGCGGAAGAGATTAGAAAGCTAAGAATAGGGGAGAGTTAAAATGGTAGAAGAAATAAAAACAATGGAACAAAGAAAAGAGAAACTTATAAAATTAGGTAAAAAGCAAGGCTATATTACTTATGAACAACTTGCTAATGAATTAAAAGGCCTTGAAGTAGATAGTGATAGTCTTGATGATTTATATAATGCTTTAGTTGCAGCGGGTATTGATATTGTTTCAGAAGATGGTAGTGATGATGCTAGTGGAGAAGAAATTACTGAACATACTAAATCGGAAGACTTGACAATGTCTAAAGATATTAAAATAAATGATCCAGTTAGGATGTATCTAAAAGAAATAGGTAGAATTCCTCTTTTAACTAGTGATGAAGAATTCGAATATGCAGAGCGTGCAGTTGATGGGGATGAAGAAGCGAAAAGAATACTTGCGGAGTCTAATCTTCGTTTAGTTGTTTCTATCGCTAAACGTTATGTTGGTAGAGGAATGCTTTTCCTTGACTTAATTCAAGAAGGAAATATAGGTTTAATGAAAGCGGTAGAGAAGTTTGATCCTACTAAAGGATATAAATTTTCAACATATGCTACTTGGTGGATAAGACAAGCGATAACTAGAGCGATAGCAGATCAAGCGAGAACTATTAGGGTACCTGTTCATATGGTAGAAACAATTAATAAACTAGCAAGAATTCAAAGACAACTTACTCAGGAATTAAATAGAGAACCAACTGATGATGAGATTGCTGCTAAACTTGAGATGCCAGTAGAAAAAGTGCGTGAAGTCTATAAGATTAGTCAGGATCCTGTTGCTCTTGAAACACCTATTGGGGAAGAAGATGATTCTCATTTAGGAGACTTTATTAAAGATGATAGAATGATAGGTCCTGAAGAATATACTACTGAAGAAATGCTTAAAGAAGAACTTAGTAGTGTTCTTGCAACACTAACAGATAGGGAAGCAAAAGTATTAAGACTTAGATTTGGCCTTGATGATGGACAATGTAGGACTCTAGAAGAAGTTGGACAAATCTTTGGTGTTACAAGAGAGCGTATTAGACAAATAGAGGCGAAAGCTTTAAGAAAACTAAGACATCCATCTAGATCTCGTAAACTAAAGGATTTTCTAACAGATTAGATGAAAATAAATAATCGATTAAAAACTATAGGGGACTTAGTGCCCCTTTCAACATATCCACTAGATATTGGATGTGATCATGCTCTTTTGTCCATATATTTGGTTAAAGAAAGAGACTTTAGTAAAGCAATTGCTAGTGATAATAAAAGTGGACCTTTAAAGAAAGCTAGAGAGAATGTTAAGTATTATAATGTATCTGATAAAGTAAAGTTAGTAAAAGCTGAAGGATTAGATTCTTATACTGAAGGAATAGATACAGTTACTATATCAGGTATGGGGGGACTTACTATAAATAAAATATTAGATGATAATAGAAAATGTTTAAAAAATGTAGATACTTTAATATTATCACCTAATAATTATTCTCTTGCTGTTAAAAGAAAAATGATAAAACTAGGATATCATATCGATAATGAAGTTTTAGTTAATGACAATAAGATAATTTATGAGATATTGGTCTTTAAGAAAGGAAGAAAGTATTATTCATATAAAAAACTATTTTTAGGCCCTATATTAAGTCTTAAAAATGATAGTCTTACTAAAGAATATTATCAAAGTATCTTAACTACAAAGAAGTCTTTACTTAAAGTTTTACCTAAATCATTTAGAAATAAGATAATAGTAACTAAAAAAGAAATAAAGTATTTAGAAGAGATGTTAAGCTCTTAACTTTATTTCTTTTCTTTTCTATTAATACCAATAATTGCCCCTACACTAGTTGTTAGTAAAATAATTAAACTATAAATAAAAGTTCTAATATCAAAAGTACTATTAGTTATTAACTTTAAGATAATCATTACAAATAGAAAAATTGCTCCTAGTTTTAAGCCTTCAATCATTCCATATTTTATAGATGTCTTACCTAAGAAAAATGTATTGATAAATAGAACAATTAAAACCACAGCCATTTTCATGATATTATAAATATTGTTATTTATAATATCAAAATAATATAAAATATTTAATAATAATCCTAAAATAACTATACTAACAATAGTAGTTAATAAAAATTTTCCTATTTTTTTTAAATAATTCATTTAGATTCACCTAATAAATAATATGTAAAAAAAATAAATATATGTTATTATTACTTTGCAATTTTCTATATTTTACTTTATAATTTATAATAGGGATGTGGGATAATGAATAAAGAGAATAAGGGATTTACAATGCTAGAGTTACTAGCAACGATAATAATATTATCACTATTAGTTACTTTAGGTTATATAAGTGTAAGAAGTATTTTAAAAAGAGGGGATGAAAGTTATTATCAAAGTCAAGAGGACATGTTAATATTAGCAGGTAGAGAATATTTTGCCGATCATAGGAGTGAGTTGCCGAAAAAAATAGGTGGTACGTCAAGTGTTACTTTAGAAACTTTAATAAATGAAAATTATATTGATCCTATTAAAGATGAAGATGATAATGATTGTAATTTTAAAGAGAGCAATGTAACTAGTCAAAAAGTAACAGATAAAGATTATCAATACTATGGTTTGTTAAAATGTGATAATAAATATGAAACTGACAAAGATGAAAGTAGTCCTACTATTACGTTTACTCCTAATAAAGCTTCATCAGATGATAGTATAACTGTTAAGATGAATATAACAGATAATGTAGGAGTAGCATCATATAGATATGTAATTACTAAAGATAAAGAAAAATATTATGATAGTGAATATCAGACCTATAATAAAGAAGTAACAATAAATTTAACAGAAATAGGTTTATATGAAATAACAGGATATGCCATAGATCAAAATGGTAATAGAGCGACGAGAGAATCAGGACAGTATTCAATATATAATGGAATAGACTGTAGTGCTGTGGAATTTGATAGTAGTGTCAAAGAAGGGACGTGGACAAATAAAAATATTACTGTAGATATTAATGTACCAGATAATACTTATAGAATGGATCTGAGTAAAATAACTAATGAAAAAGAAGAATTATTAAATAGTTATATAGGTAGTGGGAAGCAAAGTATAACTTTAAATACAGAAGGATCTAATAAGATAAAAGTTGTACTTTATGATAGTAATGGAAATAGTTGTACAGCTACTACTGATAGTTATAATATAGATAAAACGAAACCTGATTTAAGTGTTGTTTTAAAGAAAAAGAAAAATAGTACTAATTTAAAAGATACATCTAATATAAATTCATTATCAAATTATACTAATAATACGTGGTATAGTGGTTATGTAGTATTAAGAGGTGCTTGTAGTGATTCGGAAAGTAATTGTACAGTTTCCTACAAAGTAACTGGAGCATCTACTAATACTGATAATTATGTTAATGGTACTACTTGTAATATTAATGCGAGTGGAACATCTACTGTAGTATACAAAGCTACTGATCAAGCAGGTAATACAGTAACAAAAAAATATACAATTAAATTAGATAGAACAAGACCTACTGTCAGTTATAATAAATCAAGAGGTACTTATAATACTAAATCTCTAGAAATATGTGCTACTGCCAAAGATAATACAGGAGTATCATCTGTACGTATGCAAGTATGGAGCCCATCTCATCCTAATGGTACATTAATAAAAGATAATACTGCTCAAGTAAATAAAACAAGTAGAAAGTTTTGTTATACCTTATCAGGTTATGGAACATATACAGTATATACAAAGGTAACTGATTATGCTAATAACCTTCAAAATAAATCACCAGAAAATTCTTATAATTATTATTATCAGAAATATACGCTTAAAAGTCCAAAGTCAGCTAAAGTTTTAAATAATAATTACTATGTATGTCCAGAAGATAGAGAAATTCCTACTAAAGAACAGTGCAAATCTGGAGAATATAATACTATGTATGTAGACAATGTAAAAGTTTCTAATAATACAACTGTTAGTTTTCGAGTAAGGGTACATATGAATAATTGGAGTAATACTTGGGAAGATAATCAATCAAGGACGCTTTGTATTGCTAATACTAATAATAAGTGTGTAAAAAATCTCGATACATTCAGTATAGCAAGTCCAGGATGGCTAGGAACGGGAGAAACCAGAACTCTTGGGTCCTATACAGTAAATGTTTCTTCATTTGCAGCAGGAGATTATAAAATTATTATTGATGGAGCAAGTCAAAAATTTAGATTTAAGAATAGTTCTGGAATGAAAAATACCTTTAGAGTAACGGGGTGATTTAAGTTATGAAAAGTAAAAAAATAGTACTTATATTGGCATCTTTAGGCATTGCTCTACTTTTAATAGCTGTAATTATTTATACTGTTACAAACTTAAATAGTAATGCCTTAAATTATAAATATGTTGGTATTCCCTCTAATCATTATGTTGCTGTTAGTGATGGAAAAAAGTATGGATATATAAAAGAAGATGGAAAAGAGGTTACATCGTTAAAGTATGACATTGTAGATAGCATGCGACTTGATGATAATACCATAAATTTAGATGACTTTAAGTTTGTGGATGGCTTAGCTCAATATACTGATGGTACTAACTATGGTCTTTTAAATGAACATGGTAAGGAAGTAATAGATGCAAATTATAGTAGTATAGAAGTAATTAATAAAGATTTAATAATAGTATCAGATAATAAGTTCTATTTTATAAATAAAAATAATGAAAAAATATTTGATCAAGAGTTTGAAATGATTACTAGTATTGAAGGATTAGATAGTATATTTATAGTATCTAATGAAGGAAAACAGGCTTTAATTAATAATAAAGGAGAAATTTTAACAGAATATAAATATGATTCAATTTATGGACTTACTGATTCTTCTAGTAATAATTATGTTTTTTGTGCTATGTATGATGATAATACTGATGTTTATTTATATAATAGTGAGAATTTATCTTTTACTAAATTAGATAGCTTTAATAATTATACTCCTACCATCTTTAACAATAATAATATCTATTTTGTTAGTCCAACTGGATTTTATAGTATATATAATATAAATACTAATAATATAATAACTTTAAATAATACTTATACTGCTATAGGACCTTTTGTTAATTCTCTAGCTTTCGCTATAAATAGTAATAATGAAGTTGGCTATATAAATGAAAAAGAAGAGACTATTATTGACTTTCAATATGATTATAATAATACTGAAAGCTTTACTACTTTTGGTCTAGCGGTTGTTGGTAAAGATAGTTTAGTTGGAGTTATAAATACTAATAATGAACAGATATTAGAGTTTAATTATTTAAATATTAGTATTATAAATAATAATAGATTCTTAGTATTAGATCAGGATAATAATAAATATATAATAGACGCTAATGGAAATAGAGTAACAGCATATGATTATGATAATATTGAATTAACAGACTATTCTAATATATTTATTGTAAGTAAAGTTTCTAATAATAAAACACTTTATGGTATAATTAATTCTGATGGAGAAGAAATTATACCTGTAGAGTATGAAGATATTAAAATAAGTGATGATTATTTTGTACTTAAAAGGAAGAATGATGAATTCTACTTAGAAAAAAGATAAGGATGTGAATTAGATGAAAAAAATAATTTTGACAGGTGATAGACCTACTGGTAATTTACATTTGGGTCATTATGTAGGTTCCTTAAAGAATAGAGTTGAACTACAAAATAAGGGTGACTATGATGAGATGTATGTATTTATCGCTGATACTCAAGCTTTAACAGATAACTTTAATAATCCTAAGAAAGTTAGAGATAATATTATAGAAGTAGCATTAGATTATTTATCAGTAGGCTTAGACCCTTCTAAAGTTACAATATTTATTCAAAGTATGATTCCACCTTTGTGTGAGCTTACTATGTATTATATGAATCTTGTAACGTTATCAAGATTAGAGAGAAATCCTACTGTAAAGCAAGAGCTAAAACAAAAAGATTTTGGTAATAGTATTCCTGTAGGATTTTTAAATTATCCTATTAGTCAAACAGCAGATATAACAGCATTTGAATCTACTATTATTCCTGTAGGTGATGATCAACTACCAATGATTGAACAAGCAAGAGAAATAGTTAGAAGTTTTAATAACATATATGGGGAAACTCTTGTTGAGCCTAAGGCTGTTATACCTGATAATAAAATATGTAGAAGATTACCAGGTACAGATGGTAAAGCTAAGATGAGTAAATCATTAGGTAATTGTATATATTTAAAAGATGATAGTGATACGGTTAAGAAAAAAGTAATGAGTATGTATACAGATCCTAATCATATAAGAGTAGAAGATCCTGGAGATACTAAGAATAATACTGTGTTTATATATTTAGAGGCTTTATCAACTGAAGAACACTTTAAGAAATATTTACCTCTTTATAAAAATCTAGATGAATTGAAAGCTCATTATGAGAAAGGTGGGGTAGGAGATGTTAAAGTAAAGAGATTTTTATATGATGTTATAGAAGATATACTAAGACCTATAAGAGAAAAGAGAAAGTATTATGAAGAAAATATTGATCTTGTATATGATATTTTAAAAGAAGGTAGTATGAAAGCTAAAGAAAAAGCAGAAGCTACTTTAAAGAAAGTAAAGAAAGCTATGTTGATAGATTATTTTGATGAGTAAAAAAATAGGGCTTTACTAATAAGTTATTTAATGATACTATTTATATGAGGATAGGGTGAGTGTAATGCATAGAATTAAAGAGATTATGAAAATAGATATATCTAAGTTTTATATTTTAGGAGTTGGACTTATCTGTTTATTATTATTAGGAAGTTACTTTTCATATGCTATGTTTACAGTATCAAAAGAAAAGAGCAATGCTATAAGTATAATTACAGGTAACTTAGATTATACTTTACAAGTAGATAGTACAGAAAGCAATATTTTATCTGTACCGGCAAATACAACAAAGGAGTTTAGTATAACTTTAAGTAATCCAAATAATAGAGCTGCAAGATTTAATTTTTATTACGTAGGGAGTTTACCTAGTGATGTAACAGCGGGGTATGTTGTAGATGAGGGATTAAACATTCCTCCAGTAGCAGCAGGAACAAACTTAGAAAAAAGTGGTTCTAGTGGTTCTAGTAATACTTATACAATAAAAGTATCAAATAATTCTAATAGTAGTGTAACAATAACTTTAGGAGTTGGAGTAGGACTTGATTATAATGATTTAAGTCTTCCTAGTAATGGACATTTATTTGAAGAAATTAAGTTAACAGGACCTGTTTCTGATGTTATACCAGCAAATGTGGGACCAGATGGTGGTACTTATAATGATGGAGTAGATACCTTTATTACGGGAGAAAATCCTAATAACTATATTTGGTATAGTGGAAAGTTATGGAGAGCGGTAAGTGTTAATAAAAAAGCAAAGACAACAAAGTTAGTAACGCAATGGAATATAAGTGCAATACCTTATAATGCAAGTGGTAATACAGCTTTTGAAGGTAGTCATATGGAAATGTGGTTGAATGATACAAGTGTGGATGGATTCTTAGGTAATTTAAGAGATTATGAGAAGTTCATTGTAACAGATGCAGTGTGGGATGCGACAATGGATGATACAGATTTGGAAAGTATCACAAGACCTAATGGAACAACAACTGTAACAGATGTAGTAGGTTTACTTAATATGTATGAGTATCAGTCTAGTTATTATGGAACAACTTATAGTAATGGTTATTTAAATAATGGACTTTACTGGTGGACTTTAACACCATATAGTTCGTCCCGCGTGCGTCGCGTCTACAACGATGGTAGCGCGAACAACAATAGTCCTTCGAGCGCGATCGGTGTCCGGCCATCAATAAATCTAAAATCTAGCATCAAAATAGTAGGCGGTGATGGAACAGAAGCTAACCCATATCGCTTAGAAGGAGATAATGATACTAATCTTTCAGGAACATTGTTGTCAAGCAGGTATAGTGGGGAATATATAAGATTTGGAAATGATGAAAATAATCTATATAGAATAGTAAGCCATGAAACAAAAGGATTAACGAAGATAACCAGTGCCGAACCATTAAAGAGTTCTGGAACCTTTATAACAAGTGCCTTTGGCAGCAATAAAACATTTTCAAGTACAAATACAATAGGTACATTCTTAAATGAAGAATATTTAACAAGTTATGTAGATAGTAGTTATAGTGATATGATAGAAGATAGTACTACATGGTATCTTGGAACAGTAGGAGATGGTGACTCATATAAACTTGCCAAATATACAAATACTACGGATAATATTCTGACATCAAGTACGACTACAGCAAAGGTAGGCTTATTAAGATCAGGAGAATTAATGTCCGGACAATTTGATAGATATGGTAATAATACATCTTATTGGACTTTAACACCATATAATAGTACGTCTGGCGTGCGTTTTGTGAACAACTATGGTAACGCGAACGGCAATACTTCGCCCACGGAGATCGGTGTCCGGCCGTCAATAAATCTAAAATCAAACGTGCAAATTGTAAATGGTGAT
>CAMMKE010000015.1 GCA_946497375.1 uncultured Mycoplasmatota bacterium | reverse complement strand
ATTTCAAGGCACAAAAAAAGAACTGATATTTTATTACCAGTTCAAAATATGTTATATGTTATTTATTTTTTATCTACTAATCTTAATAATAATTCATCAATAGGAGATGTATCTTCTTTTTCTTTTAATAATTTATTTCTTAATTCAACTAATCCGTTCACAAGCATTCCGTATTCTATATTATCCACTTTTAATTTTATTTTTTTCATCTTTATCACACTCTCATTTCATATAAGTATAATACTATACTTTTTTAGCAAATGAAAATGTGTAACAACTATTTTCTTGTTGCAAGGACAATTTTTTATGGGGTTGCAATGACGTAATCACCATTCTAATTCCCATCATAAATATCATTAAATTTGCTATATTTTTATCTATTTTGAATGATTTTAGGCTTTTTTCATCAAAAATGTGCAAGATCAAAAATCAAGAAAAGCCTTTATTTATAAGGTTTTTGCTAGGGGTTGCAATAAATCGTAATCAACCACCCGATATACTGTGATGCCAAACTTTTTTCTTTATTTTCCATTTTTATCACTTCCTTACTCTATCGTTCCTACTACTAATTTTCTCTTTTTCTTATCTGTTAGCTGTTTCTTTTCCCTTTCAAACTCTTTTTAGGTGTCGGCATATCTTCTGGCATCATTCCACCAATATCAGCAATTGCTTTTCTTACCTTTTTACCAACTTCATAATGTACGTTTTTTGCATTGTTTTCGCCTTTAACATTATCTCTTAAAAGTTTTTGTTTTGTTTGATTGATTCTAAATAAATTTGCAACTAACTCATCCTCATTCATATTATCTAAAATATCTTCTCTATAACGTAACTTTTTTTTTAAAAATATCATCAGCTGTTTCGCCATTATATAATCCCTTATATCCAGCATTATGAAATTCAGCCATATTTTTTACACCTGCAGATGATGCGACTTTTTGTAAAGTATAATTGCCTTGTTTTGTTAATTTTTTTTTGATAAAATCTCTTTTCATCATTTGATAGAGAATCATATTCTTGTTCAGTTATTTCTTGTTTTCTTGTTTGAACAGCAAAATAAGTTTGTCCTAAGGCAACCACTTCCTTACTTGGGTCGGCATTTTGAACTATCAAATAACATATATATATCGATAATTTATAATCTTGTATATTAACAATAGCATTATTGTTTCTTTTTGACAACTTGTTGACCTCAACAAGTTGTTCATCCACGTTAAATCTAGAATTGCAACAAGCTTCCTTTGCTTTATCTAAAACTTTTAAAAAATTTCTCCAATCCTTATATTCTAAAACTTTTTGCAAATCACGAGCAAACCAGTACTCATTTCCATATTCATCAATATGTTTTATATCTTCAAAAGTATTATTAGTATAATTATTGTCAATTTTCTTCATTACTACCTCCAATCTACTATCACACTTTTAATCATTTGCTAGCATATTCATGTCATGTTATGCTTTTTCCATCAATAATAATTACTCATTTTGACTACTCAACTCTAATAAATTCCTTACTAATTATATCACGATTATATTTTTTATAAAAATCAGTAAAATTTAGCATATTTTTGTGAAAATATGTAAAAGCTTATTTTTCTATTTTCTTTATTCTATAAGGGTTTAGAGATAGTTTGACATAAATGTGTCTCGCCCATTGAATTTGACTATTATTATTCATTTTCTGCTTTTTTTACAGCTTGCTGATGAGAAATCGTTCCTGAATTTTTTAATACACTTTTTCTTCTAAATTTTAACAAATCATCTGTAGCATTAATCCAATTCTGCATAGTCATAATGTGTCTTTCCTTAGCTTCGTCTTCTGCAAAAACCAAAAACATATTTGTTAAATCATTTAATTTATTTAATTCTTCTTCGTTTAAATAATTTTTAGAAATAGAAACATCATACTTGTATATTAATCCATCAGGGGAATTCTTCCAATTAGTGAGACCCATATGTTTTTTATTAGCGTTAACTCTATTATAAATAAGTTCTGCCGCAGTATGTCCAGAAATTGCATAATGAAGTTTATTTTGAATTATTTTAAAGAACGTATAGGCTTCTTCACTCTTAGGATTATAATCCGCTGAAGTTGCAATAAACAAATCAGTTATTTTTTGATATGACATTCTCTCACTAACTCTAATAGTCTTTATTCTTTCAAGTAATTCATCAAAATATTTTGCATCATATTTATTGCCTCTAATAAATCTCTCATCATTTAGAGCAAAACCTTTAATCATATAATCTTTTAATACTTTAGTTGCCCAAATTCTAAAATCTGTCGCTTTTTTTGAATTAATTCTATATCCAACAGCAATAATAGCATCTAAATTGTATATTTTAGTTTTGTAGTTCTTACCATCAGAAGCAGTTACCAAAGATTCCTCGGTAACTGAATCTTCTTTTAATTCATTCGTTTTAAAAATATTTTTTAAATGATATGATATATTATCTGTAGTGCAATCAAATACTTTTGACATTCCTTTTTGAGTTAACCATAGAGTTTCATCTTTAAATATTGCATCTACTACAATATTACTATCTTTATCTTTATAAATTAATAAGTAATTTTGTTCTTTTAATTCATTCATTTTTACACCACCTTTCGCTATAAATCATAACAAATATTTTTTATTATTAATTATCTCATCTACTGTTTGATTGATTGTTAATTTATCTGTATATAATATATATTTTTCATCATAATTATTATTTAAAAACTCATTAAGTAATACTAAGCATCTTTCTTTCATTTGGTGTTCTTCTGGTCGTTCTTTATCTCTTTTTAAAATAGTTTCTTTATTTACTAATAATACAACAAACTTTGTCTCTATATTTTCAAATATACTTTTTAATTCTATAAGTTTATCATTATCTATAATATAGTTAAAAATAACATCATATGAAGCATTTAAATAATTATTAATAGTATCTATACACACTTTCCAAAAAATATCAAGATGATTACCAGGTTTCCATGCTTGCACATAACCACCTACTACTTGATGATAAAAATCATCTCCTTCTAATAATACTGATTTTTCTAAATTCTTTGCTAGACTTTTAGAAATAGTACTTTTACCAACTCCTGAAGGACCTGTTATAATATATAATTTTGCCATAATTTTTCTCCTTAAATTAGTTTTTTCTTGGATTTATCTTATCATTAGAATAATTGTTCGTCAATACTTTTTGAAATATTTTTGATACGAATTTTCGTAAATAAAAACTAGGTACTTTCATACTTCAGATAATACCTAGTTTAAATTTATTCTATAATTTTAAAACATAATCTTTATATGTCTATTATAAAGCTAGTTAATTTACAAAAATAATTATCTATGTTATTATGATTTATAATAATAAAGAGGTGGATATATGTTTAAACAATTATTAACTCAAGTTCAAAATAAATATAAAGAAAAAGTAGAAGGAAATGAAAAGTATAAAGAATTATTAAATAAAGTGAACACACTTCCTAAATTTTATAATTATTCTCATCCTCGAACTAATAAACCAACTATAAGTTATAAATTACTTATGGATATATGTCCTGATTTAAATGAAAATGATGCAATTATTTTAAGAGAAGTTATTCCAATAGATGAACTTATATTATCTTGTGTTTATGCAAATGAGTGTAAAACTAACGTTAAATTTTACTTTATAGCAACTACGAAATATCTATGGCTTGTTAATACAGAAGGCTATCTTAAATACAACTACCAAGACCTTACTATAGAAGTTATAAAAAATAGTATATTAAGTAAAACTGTATTACTTAGTAATATGCTATTTAATATTAATGGTTCTAATGAAATACTTTTGGCATTTATAAAGCTATTTCAAGATTCTAATTATAGAGAAGAGGAAATTAATAGAAAGTTAGAGATTCTATGTAATACTATACCTAGAATTTTTTATCTAAACGACCTAGCCTCTGGTATTAGTATTGGTATAAATAATGAGGTTGTTTTTCATACAAAAACATTCCATTATAAATACAATATTAAGAATATTAAAAACTATGAATTATTACTAGATAATACTGTTATAGAAGATAAAAAAAGTAATCATAGAAATAGAATTACAGCAAATAAAAATAGTTGTTATGAAATGATGATACGTATCACTACTCTTGATAATACATTTCTTATTCCTATTTTAGAAAAGAATGATTTTTCTACTTTATATTCATCTACTAGTAAAAAGTTTAGAGAAAATAGAGAATTTGCATCTAATATAATTGATATATTAGATGACTTAGATAATAAATTATTAAATGGAGAGTTATAACTTTATTTAGTACTACCTATTCTATTAAATGGTAAAATGATTAGACTAGTTCTACCTAATAACTGGTCTATTTTCATAAAACCTAACTCTCTACTATCTAGAGAGTTTTCTCTATTATCTCCCATAACTAAATAAGAGTCTTCTGGAACTGTATCACTACCTAATTCTTTTATGTTAAAATCTTCTGTCTTACCATGTTTAAAGTTTTCTTTAACTTTCTTACCATCTACATATAAAGTATTATCTTTATATTCTATATGTTCTCCAGGCAAGCCGATAACTCTTTTAATTAAGTATTCATCTGGCATATCTACTACAACTATATCAAATCTTTTAGGGTCGTTAAAATAATATGCAGTCTTATTTAAAATCATAATGTCTCCTTCTTCAAGTGTAGGATGCATTGATTCTCCATTTACTTTAATAGGTGTAACTATAAAAGCTTTAATAAATAAGACAACAACTATAATAATTATATATGGTAAAAATGGTTTTATTTTCTCTTTCATATCTAATCCTTTCTAACAATTAATATTATACATCTAATTTAAGCTTTAGAAAAGAAAAAAGAGAACTATTGTTGTCCTCTTTCTTTAATACGATATTGACCTTTACTATTTCTTAAAACATTTCCTAATTTAGCACGTCTTACTTTACCATGCCTTAAGACAGTAATTTTAGCAATCTTAGGTGAGTGAATTGGGAATGTTCTTTCAACTCCTACACCACTACTCATTTTACGAACAGTAAATGTTTCACTAACACTACCACCACGACGAGCGATTACAATTCCTTCAAAAGCTTGGATTCTTTCACGTTTACCTTCGATAATCTTAACATCAACACGAACAGTATCTCCAACTCTAAATTCAGGAATGTTCTTATTAATTTGTTTGTCATTAATTTTGTCAATTACGTTCATATAAGATCCTCCTTTACCTATAACCAATGCTCATAACCAAATGATTAGCGGAACATTTTTTTGACGTCTTTAATTATATCATAGGCCTAATTATTTTGTAAAGGATTATTTTCACTTATTACTCTAACAATCGCTCTATTAGTAAAATCTAAGCTGTTAATTACCTCTTTCATTGTTGTAATATTCATATTCTTAATAAGTTCTACATAGTTAGTAATAACTTTATGATAATTAATCATATCATCTACTACAGTATCTACAATGCTATCGGCATAATCACTTTTAATTACTTCACTAGATATCCAAACTTTTTTAATTCTCTCTAAATCTTCTTCTAATACATCTAAATTATTAAGATAATTATCTAATTCTTTTAAATATACAGGATAATTCAAAACATCTGCTTCTACCATAAAAGTAACGATATTACCTATATCTTGAAAATAGTAACCACTTCTACTAACTAGATGTCTTTTTCTTATCATTTCTCTAAACTCTGAACTAGCACCAAAGCAAAGAGAAATTAACATATTAAGATATAAGTCTAAGGTAACTTTATTTTTAATAGGAAACTTTGATTTATCCATTTTAAAACCAATAGCAAGTTTTTCTACTTTTACATCTTTTTTTATCTCTTCATAGTCTTTAACTACTTTAACTGGTTCTTTATAATTTTTTATTTTAATATTATCACTTTTCTCTAAATTGAATCTTGCTAGGGTATTAGTAGCAATTTTAACAACTTCATCTGGGTCAACTGCCCCGCCTACTACTAAGAACATATTACTAGGACGATAGAAAGTATTATAACAGTTATATAAGTCATCTTTAGTAATTTCTTTTATACTTTCTATAGTTCCAAGTATTGGTGTATTATAAGGAGATACTTTATAAAGATTTTTATTAATAGTTTTATATGCTAAATAATCAGGACTATCATCATTCATCGCTGCTTCTTCACATATTATTCCTTGTTCTTTCTCTACATTTTCATCTGTAAAGTAAGGACTATTAACAAAAGTTAATAAATACTCTAAATTTTCTTTCATCTTCTTATTACCAGTTACAACATAACAAGTATTTTTATAACTAGTAAAAGCATTAACATAACTACCTGTCTTAGCATAAAAATCAAAAGGCTTTATTCCATCTTTACTTTCAAACATCTTATGTTCTAAAAAATGAGCGATACCACTAGGGAAAGAAGTCATTTTATTTTTCCCAACAGGAACAAATTCATTAATAGCGGCTCCATAATAAGTGGCATAACTAAAGTAATAATTTTTCTTCTTACTAATCTTATCATTAGGAATAATAATAATTTCTAAACCATTATCTAAAACTTCTCTATAAATAGTCTTATCAACATTCTTTATTTCAATTTTCTCCATTATCATCACTTCCTTCTAGAATATAAATTGTATTAATTTTAACTTTCTTAGCAAGAGCGATGATTTCATCTTTTGTTACTTTTAACATCTTCTTACGTTTAGTTTCAATATCATCTACTCCAAGTAGTTCTATCATATAATAACTCTCTATTATTTGAAAAGGACTTTCTATAATATCATCAATAGCACTAGTATAATATTCTTTCGCTTTCTCTACTCTATCATCGTCTATTTTTCCTGCTTCTAAGTCTTTTAATATCTTTTTTATTATATTAACTGCATCCATACTTTTATCTTTAGTAATACCACCTCTAATAATAATTAAATTATCTAATTTATTAGGAGTACTACTAACATAATAGGCAAGCGAATTCTTTTCTCTAACTTCACCAAATAATAATGATTCTGAACCTCCACCTAATATGGCATTATATAAAGAAAGAGGATAATTTCTTTCATAATCTGTTAAGTTATTAAGAGATAAAGTTATTATTAAGTTATCTTGTTCTGCTTCTACTTTTTCTTTAACAGTTTTAATTCTGGATACTTTTAGGGGCTCTACTAAAGCTTTTATAGGTTTCTTTTTAAAAGTATTTATCTTAAATTTTTCTCTTATAATATTGGTAATTTTCTCTTCATCTACATCTCCTAAAACAAAGATATCAACAAAGTTATGACTAATAACATTCTTATAGTAATCATATAAGTTTTCTTTAGTAATTTTCTCTAAGTCTTCTAAATAACCAATACCTCGATAACTTATAACACTTTTATTATCTGTCGCTTCTAAACCTTTAATTAGAGCATAAGTCATTTTATTTTCTACTAAACTACTAAGGTCTGCTTTATATTCTTCATAAACAGTATTAAAGTCTACCTCATCAAAGGCATTATTAGTAACTTTAGGGTTGAAGATAAGGGAGTCTAATAAATCTAAACTCTTCTCAAAGTTACCTTCTTCTGTATATTTATCATGTAATACTTTAAGACTAATACCAGTATCTAAATAGTTACCTATTCTTCTGTTAGTACTTGATATATTAACAGCATATAAGTCTTGTTCAGCTTTAGTAAGTTCTACTTTAGTTTTATAGTCATTACTTCCTAACATCATCATCCGACTTAAGAAATTACGTTTCGTAATATTTTCTTTTAAGGCTTCTTCTCTAAAGAATATCTTAACAGTAATAGTCTTATAAAGGTTTGTTTTTATTATATGAAGATTATAAGCTCCTAAATCTTTCTTTACATAATCCATACTGCACCTTCCTTTCTATATAATCGCAGCTTCTAAAGCTAGGATAATCATTTGATTTAGTGACTGTTCTCTTTCTTCACTAGTTAGACTCTTCTTATCATAGAAAGAATCAACCACAGTCATTAGGCAAGAAGCTTCTCTATTAAACTTCTTTGCTATATAAAATAGTCCAAAAGCTTCCATTTCTACTGATAAGAAATCTTCATCTGGAAAATTGGATTTAAATTCATCAAGAGAACTACTATATAAATCAAACACATCACTAGTAATAGTCTTACCAATTTTTAAAGGAATATTCGCAAGTTTAGCGGCTGTTTTAATATTTTCATTTAATTCTTCACTTGATGTAATAAAATCAACTTCTTTACCATCTAATAGTTTTGGAAAATATGTTTTAGAGTATGCTCCACTAGATAATACTACATCTAGCACTTTAATATATTTATTGAATGAACCACTTGTACCAATTCTAATTATTTTCTTTACATCATAGAATTTATATAATTCATAAGAATATATTCCAATACTAGGAATACCCATACCTGAGGCAAATACTGTTACTCTTTTACCTTTATAATAGCCAGTATAGCCAAACATGTTTCTAACTTTATTAACTAATTTATAATCAGTTAAGAAATTTTCAGCGATATACTTAGCTCGTAATGGGTCCCCTGGCATAAGTACTACCTCGGCAATATCTTCTTTTTTACTTTCAATATGAACTGTCATAATAACCTCCTTAAAAAAAGATTATAAAAATGTTAACTTTTTATAATCTTATTATTAACACTTCCTACTAAAATTATAACTTAATTAGTTTAAAAAAGGAAGTTAAAGTAGTATTTTTGACATTTACTTACAATTAATTTAATCTTCATATAAGCCATGTATCTTTTCTAAGTCACTATCATTTATTTTCTCTAAAACCCATTTTTTATTATCTTTAACTAAGCTAAAATTAATAGTATAACTAGCTTTATCAGTCACTTCTTTCATAGCATTTATCTTGTAATGGTCTATTTTTTCTTTTCTAGTTTCATCTTCATCATCAACAAATTCACTTTCATGTTCATCAATATAGTCATCCGCCTCAGATAAAGCATTATTATAGTCAAAGACTTCTATTTCGACGATAACATTAGCAGTATCGCCATTGGTCTGTTCATTTTTTATTTTATAAGATAAGTTCTGATACTGTTTAATCATTAACTCCTTATATTCCTCTTTATAATCTTTGCTATAATCACTATTATCTACAACATTATCAAGTTCTGTTAAGACAGTACTATCTAATATTTGATATTTTCCTAAGTATTCTTCTACTCTTCTAGTTGGGGTATTCATCATATCATTACACCCAGTTGCTAAAATTAATGATACTAACAATAATAATATTTTTTTCATTTTAATCACCTATTTCTATTATTTACAAAAGTTTCCTTTTTATACAAATTTGACAAGAAAAGTTATTTATCATATAATTTATATCATTGAAGTGGGGTCATATAATGGATAAGGAAATTAAAAAAACATCTTCTAAAGTAGAAGATACAGCTATAGATTTAGAAAGGTTAGAGGAATTAATAATTAGTTATACGCAAGAAGTAATGGATGCACATATATATACAGAGATATTAAAAGATGAAGATAAAAAAAAAGAAGAAGAAATTACGAAGGTTTATAAACTTAAGTAATTACTTCCTTTTTATTGTAGATAGTTTTAAAAGATTATAAATTTTATGATGAAAAGCACTATAGTCTTTAGATATTTCCTTTTCTAAAACATTTAATTTACCATTAAAAGAGTCTATATCATCTATAAAAAACTCTTTGAATAAATAGTTTAATTTAGATACTTCTTTATTTTGTTTAATCTTTTTAAGCTCTTTAGTTAAGAACTTTTTTTCTTCTTCTTCTTTTCTTGTAAGATATGAGATTTTACTATTTTTACTAATAACTTTATAAGGAATATCCATAACTACTAGCTCTTCTCCTATTTCTAGTACTTCCTCTTCTTCATCTATTAAAAGATTACTTTTATACATAACATTACCTTCATTATCAAGTTCTAATGCTAAAGCTTTTCTTAAAGTAGTAACAATAACAGCATAGTCTATTACATCTATTTCATTATGAAAATAACTTTCTGTTTTATATTTTATTTTAGAAAGAAAACTTTTATCTATTTTTATTTTAGAAGTTAATAAATCTTTTAAGAAAGATTCACTTATTCTAATAATAGGCATTTTTTTAATATGTTCTAAATCATCTTCTAAATTCCATTCATAAAACTCTTTTAATCTTCCATTCTTTGTCCAATTAAGTAAAATATCATATGTATATATCATTTATTTTTCCCCTTTCTAGAAATAAATGTGATTAATAAAATAATAATACCTACTAGTAATGTATAATTTTTTATATTAGATGCCATAAATATTAAGTATTCACTGAGGGAATAACCAAATGTAAATAGATTAGAATATACTATAAAGTAAAAGAAACCTATAGTTGTTAAGACAAATCCTATTACTCCCATAATTATATATTTAATAATATCACCTAATATAATTTATTCTAATTTATTTTTAGTATACAAAAATAATTATTTTTTATACAAAAAAAGCTTAAAGAAGCTCTTTAGTTGTATCTATTTCTTCAGCATCTTTAAACTCTACTTTATTAATACTTTCAAACTTTTTACTAATTTTATCTGTAGTAATAGAGACATTCTCAACATCTTTATTAACAGCTTGAATACTACGAGATAGTTTATCCCAACGTTCTTTATATCTAGCAAACTCTAGGCTTAATTTGTTTAACTCTTCATGAATAATAGATGTATATTTATCTTTTTCCATATTTTTAATAATCATTTGAATGACGGTTAGAGTTGACATTAAAGTAGTTGGACTAGTTAACCAAACTCTTTTTTTATAAGCATATTCTATTAAATCAGGATGATAGGCATTAATCTCTGCAAATATGGCTTCGGCAGGTAAAAACATAATCGCTTGGTCACTTGTAACACCATCGATAATATATTTACTACTAATAGCATCTATATGCTTTTTAACATCATTTTTAAAGGCCTTAGTAGCAGCATCTCTTTCAGCTTTAGATAAATCTTTATCTACCATAATCTGATAATGTTCTAGTGGGAATTTAGAGTCTATGGCAATAGTACCAAGAGGTTCAGGTGCAAAGAGAATAGAATCTGCAATAGTACCATTTGGAAGAGTATATTGTAATCTATAAATAAAATCATTTCCTTTACCAAATATATTTACTAAGATATGTTTTAGATTAACCTCTCCATAAATACCTCTTGTCTTTTTATCAGTTAAAATACTTTGCAAAGAAATAATATCAGTAGATAGTGTATCTATCTTCTTTTGAGCTTCATCTATTTTACTAAGACGTTCTATTACAGAGGTAAAAGTTTTATTAGTCTTTTCAAAATTCTGATTAATTCTCTCATTAACTGCCTCATTAATGGCAATTAATCTTTTCTCTAAACCTTCATTTAATTTAGTAAAATCGTCAGTCAAATTTCTAGTTAAACCATCTTTAAATTCATTTAACTCTTTTATTGTCGTAATCTCTAAATTATTAAGTCTATCTGTTATTTTAGACTCATTAATATTTTTCATAAGTGATATAACTATTAAAATAATTATTAATACAAGTAATCCTATAATTAAGTAATCCATAAATAAATCCTCCCTATATATAATATTATAGGTTGAACAAACTTTCGTCAAGGACTTTTTTCATAACCAGATTTAATACTATAAGTATGATAGCCCTTGTTATTTAAAATAGTTGACAATCTTTTACTATTAAAACCCGTTTCACAAATTAGATAGTAAGTTTTATCAAGTGATAAATATTTATCTGGCATAGTTCTTAAAACTCTTAAAGGAATATTAATTGAGCCTTTAAGATGTCCTCTTTCATATAAATAATGTTCTCTAATATCAATTATATTAGGATTGTCTAAGTATTTAATTCCATCATAATCTATTTCCATACATAACACCACTATATTATATGAAGAAAAGAAAAAAAGGGAAGTTATCTTTAGTTAAAGGGTTATCCAAACTTATCCCTTCCTAATACTAAGTCTAATGTTCCCACTTCTACTATCTCTTCACCACCAAATAACTCTGTTCTAAAATAGGCATAAGTTAATGCTAGTAGTAATATTTTCACTATCAACATACTTATAATTATTACCATTGCTTTTTTATTCTTATTTTTCACCCTTTGCTCCTTCCATTATTACCCAAAAAAAGAATAGAATAATCCTCTATTCTTTTGAGCCATGATGAAAGAAAGTAACTAAATTACTACTAACCTACCCTCCCGGTAAAATTTTTTGAACAAATTTTCTTCATATTTTTTACCTTTTTTCTTATCTAATTTGGTCTCCTGTTATTCTAATCTTACCTTTCCAAACTTGACCACCAAAGTCCCCATCTACTTCTATTGTTGGCCATACTCTTAAAACATAACTATTTTCTTCATTACTGTCTAAAGTACCTTGATCAAGTATTCTAGAACCATTTTCTCCTAGAGTTTCTAAATACTCTGCAGTACCTACTGAATCATTCTTATCAAAACTATATTTCAAATACATATCATCAAGTTTTACATCTGGAGAAGTTATCTCTACATCATCTAAATATATAGTATAATCAACCGCTGCTGTACCTGTATTTTCTAAAGTAAAATCATAGCCATCTAAAGCTAGCCCCTCAGCATCAGTTAAAGGATAAGTATCTTCTAAATTAATGGTATTCCCTTCAGTTAAAGTAAGTTCTAATGTACCTAATGTTATAACATTTTCACTACCTATCTTACTAAAACTAAAAGCTGCATATGATAAGGCGATTATAACTATAATTAGAACAATTAATATAACTATCATCATTATTTTATTTCTTTTACCTTTTTTATTCATATCATCTCACCTACGTTACATTTAAAGTATATCATTATTAATTATATCTTTCAAGGACATTTTAGATTAAACTACTTCTTTTTACAGTCTCAATATCTTCATTATCTACTCTAAAACTAATAGTATTAACATCATAATTTGAAAAAGCTGAATAACTTAAGGTATATAATACTTCTTCTTTTATAGTACTATTACTATCAAATAAAGCATTATTAAAATTAAGTATTAATAAATCTTCATCTACTATCTCTTTATCAATTAACTCTATATTTTCATTTAATATACTTCTTAAGTTATCTTCATAGATATAACTAGTAGTGAGTTCTTCTACTATTATATCTATCTTATCTTTATTATCATTATTATTTAAATATTTAGTAACTGGTACATAATAGATATCATCATTTATATCTTCACCATAATAAATAACTACTTTAGTAATATTATCTAACGTATTATAGACATATTCATTATTAATACCTATATCTCTAGTTAGTGGCATAGTTATTTTCTTACTACTATTAGGATAAGTTTCTAAAGAATTAGTTTCTACAGTTATATTTACTCTATTTATGTCATTTAATTCAGTTACTGAATAAACAATAGACTCTATTAATTTATGAGATAACTCTTCATCAACATTTAATAGTTCTTTAGAAAAGTCTAAAGTCACTAAATCATCTTCTATAGTAATATTATTTAATTTAGTACCTTTTGGTATAATAGCTTTCAATTTATCTGGAAATTTACTATTACTACTAATAGTTAAATTACTTATAGTATTTTTAATATTATCTTCTAGAGTATCTTCATCTAATAAAACTTTAGTCTTAACTAAATAATTATTCTCATCTAACAAATAAATAGATGAATTAGCAAGATTGGTAACATATTCAAATTCTAAGTTAGTTTCAAGTGTTTTTTCTGTTAAAGGTATTAAATAGATAGTCATAATAATAAATAGACTCACTGTAGTAATAAATATCTTTCTTAAAGCTTTCTTTCGAATCATAAAATCACCTAATAAATTATATAAAAAAAAGTACTGCTTTAGTACTTTTTATAAAGTAATTTCATTTAATTTTAATAGTTCTATAACAGCATTCGCTCTTCCTTTAACACCAAGCTTTTGCATAACATTAGAAATATGATTTCTAACTGTTTTTTCACTAATTTTTAAAGACAATGCAATCTCTTTAGTAGAAAGACCACTTACTAAAAGAGTAAAAACTTCTTTTTCTCTTGTTGTTAATATTCCTCTCATAATTATCCCCTTTCCTAATTCTTGACGTACTCAATAGTAGTTTATGAGAAAAGGAATATTTGTTGTAGATAAAAGAACTAGTTACCTTCGAATTTAACTGTTATAGTTTTCTTAGTATCATACTCTCCTTGAATAGTTCTCATGATGTTATTTGCAAGAGTTACATCATGTTTTTTCTTAGCAGCAACTACTGTTATTGTATTATTATCTACTTTAACAAAACTATCAAGTTTATGTTTTTCTTTAATCAGTTTCTCTAACTTCTCTTCTTCTCCTTCTATCACTGATAAATATTTTAATTGTTCATAGGCATTATTTTTCTCATCAGTAGTAGCATCTTCTTTAGTCATTGTTGTCTTTAATTCTTCTTTTTCTTTATCACGTTCTTCATCTAGACTTACTCTTAAAGCAGTTAGACTATCCGCTTCATCTACTTCACTGATTGTTTTTTCATCATTAGAAGAAGTATCTTCTTTCTTTGCTTTTTCTTTTGTTTCTGTAGAAGAACTTGCAATAAGTAAGTCATTAGGCATCGTTATATAGTAAACACTAAGGACTAAGATAAGACTAAAAAGAGTTAAAAACCATAAATTTTGTTTATTAATCATTTGCTTCCTCCCTTTTACTATTACAATCTATGAAGGGAGAAATGTTTTTATGACTCTAAATTACTAACTGCTTTTATAACAGCAAGACGACCATAAGTATAAGTTAAGGAACCTTGTTGATAAGCGATGTAAGGGCTTCTTAAAGGTCCATCACAACTTAACTCTATAGATGATCCTTGAGTAAAAGATCCACTTGCCATGATTACTTTATCAGTATACCCTGGCATATCATCTGGGATTGGTAAAGAATTAGAATCTATTGGAGAATTCATTTGAATACCTTGAGTATATTTTATTAAGAGATTCTCATCATTAAAGATAATATTTTGAACTATGTCAGCACGTTCTTCATTATATTTAGGTTCTACGTTATAACCTAATTCTTCAAGTAAGGCGGATGTGAATATTGCTGTTTTCAAAGATGCTGCGACAACACTAGGGGCAAGGAATAGGCCTTGTAGTAGTTGTTTATTAATGCCTAAAGATGGCCCTACTTCCTTACCTTCTCCTGGTAGAGTTAATCTTTCACTACAAAGTTTTATTAAGTCTCTTATTCCTACGATGTAAGCACCATTAGGAGCGATACCTCCTCCTAAGTTTTTAATTAGGGAACCAACAGCAATATCAGCACCTACTTCAATAGGTTCTCTACTACTAACAAACTCACAGTAACAGTTATCTACCATAACAATGATATCTTTATCAAGAGATTTAATAAAACTAATAACAGATTCTACTTTGTCGATAGTTAAACTCTTTCTAGTAGAATATCCTTTACTTCTTTGTATCTCTATTACTTTAATTTTATTAGTAGTAACAACTTCTTTAATTTTATCATAGTCAAAGTCATTATTAACTAAATCCACTTGCATATAATTAATACCAAAACTCTTTAATGATGATGGATTATCTACAAGTCCTATAACTTCATCCATAGTGTCATATGGTTTACCTGTTATACTTAAAAGAGTATCTCCTGGACGAAGTAAGGCAAAGAATGCCACAGTCAAAGCATGAGATCCTGATATAAACTGATTACGAACTAAAGCATCTTCTGCTTTAAAGATATCACTATATATTTTCTCTATTTTATCACGTCCTGCATCATTATAACCATAACCAGTAGTAGCATTAAAATCAGTCTCAGCGACTTGTTCCTTAATAAAGGCATTTAATACTTTTTCACTATTTATTCTTTCTAAGTCATCTATCTTACTTAATTCATCTTTAATCTTTAAATCAACTTTTTTAATTAACTCATCACTCATCTTTTAACACCTCCATCTATTCTAATAATAGAATCATTTATATAACTAGCTTTATCTGTTCCTAAAAAGTATGCAAGATTGGCTATTTCAGATGGTTCTGCAAATCTACCAAGTAATATTTTATCTAATTCTTTTTCTTTAAAGTCTTTACTTATTTTTCTAGACATATCGGTATTAATCCAACCAGGACAGATAGCATTTACTCTAATATAAGGAGCGAAATATATAGCAAGATTATGAGTTAAAGAAATAACTCCTGCCTTAGAAGCATCATAATCAATAGATTCAGGATAAGGAGTATCAATACCATTAGTAGATGATATATTAATAATAGTGCCTTTCTTTCTTTCTAACATTTTAAGGCCTACTTTTTTGGAAACTAAATATGTCCCTACAAGATTGACTTCTATTGTCTTCATAAAGTCATTCTTAGTCTTTAATTCAAAATCTTGGTCTGAATCAATAGAAGCATTATTTACTAAAACATCAAGATGACCAAATTCTTGATAAATCGCTTCTATCATAGAATCAATATCACTCTCTTTAGATATATCGCATTTAATCACTAAAGCTTTAACTTTAAAAGTAGACTCTACATAATCTTTTAATTTTAAAGTTTCTTCTTTACTATTATTATAATTAATAACTACATCATAACCATTACTAGCATATTCTAAGATAATAGCCTTACCTAATCCTCTACTACTACCTGTTACAAGTACGTTCATATTTATCAACTCCTCTTTAGTATTATAAGGTATGAGAAGAAAAAAGAAAGTACTAAACTCTCTTCATATCAACACTTATTATTTATCTTCTGGTAAAATTGTAACATCGCTTTTAGCCTCTCTTGCTGCTTGCCAACAATCAGCAATATCAAATCCATCAGAAGATGGCAACCATGCCATTATTAAATTAACCACAGTTGGCAAAAAGAATATTATAATTGCTCCGGCTATTTGTGATATAAGTTTTCTGATAAAATGTTTTTGATCAGGATCAGTAATCACTTTAATAAGCGTTAAAATCAAACTAATAATTAAAATTATTGGAACAGCTATACAAATTATATCAAAAGCTGTCTGTGTTAATGATAAAATATTAGCTAGTGCATAATCATTACATGCATCAGCGGTTGCTAAAATAAACATATCAATTACCTCCCCTGAGTTTTTTCTCACTAACAGCAATTCCATCGCCAATATCATAAATTATTGTATTATAGTTATCATTATTTTTTAAAAAAGTAATATAATCTTTTATCTTTCGTACAATTCCTCTCACATTTCTACTTTTTATTTCTTTTTCATTTTTATGAACTAGTCCATGAAAATACATATTATCAGTAATAATAAAACCATTATCAGTCAAATTTCTTTCAAACAGTTCGAAGAATTTAATATTTTGAGCTTTTGCAGCATCTATAAAAATCAAATCATATTTTCCTTCTATCTTTGTCTTTAGAGCATCATTAAATATTAAAGTAATTCTATTCTCAAGCTTAAGTTTTTTTATATTTTTTATAGCTTCTAAATACCTTACTTCATCTCTTTCAATAGTTGTAACTTTTAAATCAGGACTACACAAACTCATCATAATAGCAGAATATCCAATAGCAGATCCTATTTCTAAAACATTTTTTATTTGATGTTTAATAATAAATGTTGTTAAGAAATCAATCCCCTCTTGATTCATAATAGGCACTTTATTATTTATGGCATATTCTTTTATTTCTTTAATCAATGCATATTTATTATTTACCATATCCAATCACCATTTTCTTTTAATTCCTGTACTTTTGCTTCATGTTCACTAGCACTTCTCGTAAAATATACATTTCTATTTTTATCAGCAACAAAATATAAATAATCACTAACAGCTGGATTAATCGCTGCATCTATACTAGATAAAGATGGATTACATATAGGCCCTACAGGTAGTCTTCCGGCCATTTCACTACTTCTAGTGTTGTAAGGATTGTAAGTATTAAACATTTCACTAGTTAAATCTGAATCCATTTTTTCATTGAAAGCATAGTAAGTAGTAACATCACTTCCTAAATTCATTCCCTGTTCCAATCTATTATTGAATACACTTATAATCATCTTTCTATCTTCATCTTTAACTCCTTCAAGTTCTGCAATACTAGCTAGTGTTATAATACTGTGAATATCAGTATTCTCTAATTTATCTTTATAAGGAGCAAGTTTCTCTTCTTCTTCACTTAAAAGAGTTCTAATAATTTCTTCACTAGTTAAATTTTCTTTTGTGAATTCATAAGTATCTGGAAATAAATATCCTTCCAATGGATAATATATTTCTTCATTTAAAATGCTATCAGTCAAAAACCAATAATCATTTATTAATGTTTTAAGAAATGTTGCGTCTTTTGAAGTATTAATAAATTCTTCACTGGTAATATTTGTTTTTGTTGCTATTAATTTAGCATAATCACTAATCGTTTGTCCCTCTTTAAAAGTTAATCTTACAGTATCCTCATTGCCATTACCATTTTCTAAAATAGAAGCTATTTCATCTAAAGCCATACTTTTAGTTAAAAGATAAGATGAAGCTTTAAGACTACCAACATCATTTAATTTTAAATATATCTTAAAGAATAACTCATTTCTAATTAGATTTTTATCTTTTAAAGTCTTTGCAATATTATCTGTAGACATACCTTCAGGGATAACTACTTCAATTTTAGCATTACTGCTACTATCAATAGGCCCCATATTATATTGATAATATAAAAATGATATTATTAATAAAAGGCCTATAAAACCGAGTACTAGGGCCAACATTCGTATCTTCTTCATACTGCCAATCCCCTTTTTTATTAAGCTGAAGTAATACCTTCTTCATTATTCCCAACTTGAGATTTAACTTCTTCCTGAATGGTTTCAAGTATTTTTTCAATTACTTGCCATTCTTTATCTGTTTCAATAGGATCTAATTTCGTAGAATCAGTTCCTGGATAATAAACACTTGCATAAACTTGAACATTTCCTTTATCATCTACACTATTATCTGTGTATACTATATAACTTTTCTTAGTCTCTTCATTATCAAAAGTAAATAGTACATCATAAACTGTTTCTTTACCATATTCATCTTTTAATTTAAATTGATTCTTTCCATCCATATTATTTTCTCCTTTGATCTAAAAATGATTGTAATATAATTGTAGCAGCTACCTTGTCTATAACTTTTTTGCGTTTTTTTCTACTAGTATTTCCTTCTATCAAATAATATTCAGCACTTTTAGTAGTAAGTCTTTCATCTTCTAAATAGATAGGAATATCTATTTTAGACTCTAAAAATTCTTTAAATTTAAGAGTCTCTTTCGCTCTATCACCTAAAGTATTGTTCATGTTCTTAGGCAATCCTAATACTAAAACATCGACTTGTTCTTCTTTAATAATATTGAGCAAATTATCTAAACAAGTACTAGGATTATTATCATGATGCAAAACTTTATATGATGAAGCGATTAGACCAGTCTTATCGCTAAGAGCAAGACCAATAGTCTTAGTTCCTAAATCTAGGCCTAAATATCTCATTATTTATTTATCATGCTAGTAAGTAAGACTTCAACTATCTTACTTCTATCGATTGTTTTTATTTTACTTCTAGCGTCTTGATAACTTGAAATATAGCCCAAGTCTCCACTTATTAAATAGCCAACTATTTGGTCAATAGGATTATAACCTCTTTCTTTTAGCGAATTATAAACTTCAAGCAGAGTTTGATGCACCTTAGCTTGATCATTACTGACTAATTTAAATAATCTAGTTTTATCGTTCATAGTATCACCTCACTACAATTACTAAAATAAGTTTAGCATTTTTTATAAATAAGTTCAAGTATAACTTATTACTTGACATTTTTTGGCTTTTTCAGTATAAATTTCCTATTATATAAAGAAACAAAAATAGATGGGTTTTACCATCTATTCTGAAACACTTTCAAATTGTGAGTTGTATAGTTCGGCATAAAAGCCATTTTTCTTAAGTAATTCATCATGAGTTCCTTGTTCTACGATATCGCCATCTTTCATTACTAATATAAGGTTAGCATTTTTAATAGTAGAAAGTCTATGAGCGATAACAAAGCTTGTTCTACCTTCCATTAAGTTATCCATGGCCTGTTGGATTAATTGTTCCATTCTGGTATCTACACTACTTGTCGCTTCATCCAAAATCAAGATTTTAGGGTCTTTAAGGATAACTCTGGCGATAGTTAATAACTGTTTTTGACCAGCAGATACGTTATCACTTTCTTCATTTAGAACCATATCATAACCTTCTGGCATTGTTCTAATAAAGTGATCAACATGACTTGCAATCGCTGCATCATATACCGCTTCATCATTAGCATTTAAGTTACCATAACGAATATTTTCTTTAATGGTATCAC
>CAMMKE010000014.1 GCA_946497375.1 uncultured Mycoplasmatota bacterium | reverse complement strand
CAGATTTATTTAAGTATATGGAGAAAAGTGATGCTTATAAATTAATTGATGAAGTGGAGACTATCTTTAATGAGTTTCATATGGATAGTGATACTTATCCTAGTAATATGGATGAAGCCTTAAAACTAGATGAGAAAATTGCTAAGGCCGGAGCGAATCTTTTGATTATTAAACAAAAACATTTAGGAAGTGATTATCTACCTAAATATATAGAAGATATGGAGAAGACTTTAAAAGATTTAGGTGTTACTTTACTTGATAATTTTAAATGTAGTGATATAAAAAAAGAAAAAGATTATTATACCGTATCATCTAAAGATGGAGAATATAAAACGAAAAATGTTATTGTCGCTCCTGGTAGAACAGGTGCTAAGTGGGTGCAGGAGTTAGCCGATAAATATAATATTCCATATACATCGCAAAGTATAGAAATAGGGGTTAGGGTAGAAGTTAGAAAAGAGATACTAAAAGAAATTACAGATGTTATATATGACCCTACAATTTTTATTAAGACTAAAACTTATGATGATGAGATTAGAACATTCTGTACAAATCCCGGAGGCTTTGTAGCGAAAGAGAATTATTATGGTTATATATGTGTAAATGGACATGCCTTAAAAGATGTTAAATCATCTAATTCTAATTTTGCTTTTATCTCTAAGGTTAACTTGACAGAACCAGTTACTAATACAAGAGAATATGGTGAATCTATTGCAAAGCTTGCTAATACTCTTGGTGGTGGTAAACCTATTTTACAGACTCTTAAAGATTTAAGAAGAGGAAGGCGTAGTACTAAAGAGAGAATTAGAAAAAATTATGTAGAACCAACCCTTAAAGACTATACGGCAGGAGATTTAGCTTTGGCTCTACCTCATAGAATTATTACTAATATCTTAGAAGGACTTGAAACATTAGATAAAATAATACCTGGTGTAAATAATGGAGAGACACTTCTTTATGGACCAGAGATTAAATTCTTTAGTAATGAGATTACTACTGATAATAATATGAAAATAAGTAATGAAAATATCTATTTTGTAGGTGATGGGGCAGGAAAAGCTGGTAATATCGTTGCAGCGGCAGCGACTGGTTTAATCGCATCTAAAAATATAATTGAAAGAATGGAAAAATGAAAGAGTATATGAAAGAGTATATTGGTGAGATAGATAGTAAAATTAAAGATAATCATAAATTTAGTAAGGAAGAAATAGATGATTTTCTATTTAAGATGGAGTTATTTCAAAAAGAAAGAGTCATCCATTTAGTAATAACTTTAACTTATGTTTTCTTTACAATTTTATTCTTATTTTTAACAAAATATATATTTATGATGTTTATAGTATTCTTTATTCTTTTAATCTTTGATTTGTGCTATGTATATCATTATTTCTTTTTGGAAAATAGTGTCCAATATATGTATAAACAGTATGACAAAATGAAGAAAAGTAGTATAATAAGTAAGAATAGAAAAGAGGGATAAAATGAATTTACAAGGAAAAATTGCAGTTGTTACTGGTGGAGCGATGGGTAATGGTAAAGGTATTGTGGAATCATTACTTAAGTATGGAGCATCTGTTGTTATTTTAGATAAGTCAAGTGAATTAACTAATACTGTTAATGAATTAGGTTCTAAAGGCTATAAAGTTTTAGGTATTAATGTTGATATTAGTAATAAGAACTTATTAGTTCAAGTTGTTGATATTATTAAAAAATACTATGATCATGTTGATATCTTAGTAAATAATGCTGGTATTTGTAAATTAGAGACTTTTGAAAAGATGACAGATGAGTTACGTGACTTGCATTTTGATATTAATATTAAAGGGACATGGAATGTTACGAAAGTCTTGCTTCCTATGTTAAGAGCAAGTGGAAAAGCAAGTATTATTAATTTATCTAGTGTAACAGGAGAAATGGTTGCAGATTCTGGAGAAGTTGCATATGCCACTACAAAGGCTGCGCTTGTTGGTTTTACTAAGGCTCTTGCTCGTGAAGAAGTAGATCATAATATTAGAGTAAATGCTATACTACCTGGATATATTAGAACACCTATGGTTGATGGTATGGCAAAAGAGACTAACCCAAATGATCCAGAAAGTGTTATAAATGGTATTGCTAAGAGTATTCCTATGAAAAGATTAGGTGACCCTAGTGAGTTAGGAGAACTTGCATGTTTCCTTGCAAGTGATTCATCTAGTTATATAACAGGTACTAGTATTGTAATAGATGGTGGTTCAACTTTACCTGAAACTGTTACTATGGGAGTTTAAGATAAAAGACTGCAATGATTAAATTTTCATTACAGTCTTTTTAGTAGTAGCCTAATATAGAATTAGGCAATAACCTTCAATTTTGTGAACATAACAGAAGTTATGAACGCCGAAGCTAGGCTGGGGCTACTACCTCCCAATCAATATTTATGTATACCATTATATACTGTGCAAATCAATTTGTCAAATGATTTAAACTTCTTTTTTTAAATTATTCTCAAGTATTGTTAACATTTCATTTTTCAGCTCTTCTGTTGCATTATTCCAAATTATTTCCATAAAAACACCCATACCAGGAAGAGTAACTTCATCTTTAGAATTAATAGATTCAACTATCGCTTCCTTAATGCTTTCCTTATTATCATTCTTAAAATTATTTAATATATAATCTTTTATACTCATAAAATCATCTCCTAGACATATCTTTACCAATATTTTTAAATTTATACTATAATTTTTTTATTCTTTAGTATATAATTAAAACAGAGGTGATAATATGTCAACAGGAATGATTATAGGTATTGTAATAGTTGCAATTATCATTATTTTAATAATTTGGTATATTGCAACATATAACTCATTAGTACAACTTAGAAATAGAGTTAAAGATCAATGGAGTCAAATTGATGTTCAATTAAAAAGAAGAGCAGATTTAATTCCTAATTTAGTAGAGACTGTTAAAGGTTATGCTAAACATGAAAGTTCTACTTTAGATGCAGTTATTAATGCAAGAAATAGTTTTAATACTGCGGGAACTAAAGAAGAAGAGATAAAAGCTAGTGGAGAGTTAACTGGTATGTTAAATAGACTATTCGCTTTAGCAGAAGCATATCCAGACCTTAAAGCTAATCAGAACTTTGTTTCACTTCAAAATGATTTAAGAGATACTGAAGATAAGATTAGTACCATGAGACAATTTTATAATGATACAGTACTTACTTATAATAATAAAGTACAAACTATTCCAAGTAATATAGTTGCTAGTATTTCTCATTTTAAAGAAGAATCTTTCTTTGAAATAGATGAGAAAGATAAAGAGACACCTAAAGTATCATTTTAAGACTTGCTTTATGCAAGCTTTTTTTCTAAGGAGTGAATGGATTGATGAAGAAAACTGTAATAATATCAATTTTTATCTTTGCTTTTTTAATCTTTATGTTTGGTATGGCTTTTAGAACTGTTTCTACTGGGAAAGATATTTCATTTTTTTCTAGTGAGGAACCTACTGATAAGTTTTTAAGCGAGATAGAAATACTTGATAATGGTTCTATTAAGGTGAGAGAACTTATTAAAATGAATGGTGAGTATAATGGCATGGAACGTGATGTTAGTTATGCTAGTTATAATAATAAACCATATAAAGGAGATATAAGTGCTATAAGAGGAAATAGTGGTTTATATGATGGTAGTAGTATTACTGATGTTAAAGTGGGTTCCATAAGTAATGATGGAGATCTTACTTTTGATGATTTTAATAGAAGTGTAAATTATTTTGATGAAGTTAGTTTTGCAAGTAATGGTGAATCTTCTAAGTATACCTATGATACTTTTATGGATGAAGTTAATTTAAAACTTTATAATCCTAGTGATTTAGATGAAATCTTTTATATAGAGTATACTGTTACTGATGTAGTAGTTGTTCATGAAGATATAGCCGAGCTTGCTTGGAATACCTTAGGTGATGGTTATAGAGAAAATATAGGAGATTATGAAGTTAAGGTAGTATTACCTAATAGTGATAGTGATTATAGAGTATGGTTACATGGACCTTTAAATGGAGAAATAGAAAGAACTAATGATAGAGAAGCGATAGGTACCTTTAACTTTTTAGGAGCATATAACCCTGTTAGTATTAGATTAATATTTAATAAAGATTTAGTATCCAATGCTACTAAAGTTAGTGGGTTGACTGCTAAAGATGCAATCATAGATTATCAAACAGAGTTAAGTGATGAAGCGAATCTAGAAAGAAAAAGAATACAAAGACAAAATATGACTTTAATAATAGTAAGTAGTCTTTGGGGTATTATTGCTATTTCTCTTGCAGTTGGTGTTTATTTAAGAGAGAAAAAGATGAAAAAGACAACCTTTAATATGGAATATTTTAGGGATTTTCCTGCAAGTTATGGCCCAGAAGTATTAGAGTATCTTTTAGATAAGAACGTAACGGAAAAGAGTTTATCGGCAACAATATTAAATCTAATTTATAAAAAAGTTTTAAAAGTAGAAGTTATTGATAGAAAATTAAAAGATGATTATAAACTAGTATTACAAGACTATGATGAAGCTAGTTTAACTGAAACAGAGAAGATAGCTTTAAACCTTATTATTAATGAGATAGGTAATAGTAAAGAAGTAGTTCTTTCTACTATAAGGAAACATTGTTCTACTTTAAGTAATGCTAATAATGTAATGGATTTATATAATGATTTTATAAGGAAAAGTAAATCTTTAGGTAAAAGTGAGTTATTCTTTGCTACAACTCCAGGTTTAGTAGCTTTCTCAGTTATCTTTAGTTTATTAGGACTTGTCTTAACATTTATTAGTTTTACTTTAGATTTATCTTGGCTTGGAATAATAATTATTATTCTTATGATAGCATTAATTATCTTTGTTATAACTAGAAAGTTCTATACTAAAAAGGGTGCAGAACATTATGCTAAATGGATGGCTCATAAGAAATTCTTAGAAGACTTTAGTAGATTTAATGAAAAAGAGTTACCTGAGGTAACTTTATGGGATAAGTATTTAGTATATGCAACTATTTTAGACTGTGCAGATAAACTTTCTAAAGAAATGGAACTTAAGATGCCTAATATGGATACAACTAATACTACTTATGTAGGTTATAATCCTTATATGACTCATTATATTATAACTACTAATCTTTATTCTAGTATAAATAGTGGAATTCATACTGCCGTAGCATCATCACGCTCATCAATCGCTGCTAGTCAGTCATCAAGTGGAGGTGGCTTTGGTGGTGGCTCTATTGGTGGAGGAGGCTCCTTCGGAGGTGGAGGCGGCGGAGGTCGTTTCTAATCCTCAAGAAAACATAATATAATTTTAATAATTACATAAGTATTTTCTAAATAACAATAGTGAGTACAATTAGGAAAGATAATAAGCTCACTATTTGTTATTTTTTTATGCATTAATTTACTATCTTTTAAGGGGGTATCTATATCTTTTTCTCCCCAAAGTATTAGAGTGTTTGTATTAACAGAAGATAAATATTTAGTAAGGTCTAAATTAACAATATTTTTAAAAGTTTCACGCATATTTTCATCTAAGGCTTGATAATCACTACTTGAAAACTTATTAAAAAGATATGTTTTAAATTTGTATTTAAGCTTTTTAGGAAGATAATCTGCTAAAGACTGTAGAGTTTTATATAATTTAAGTCTAAACTTTTTCTTTAAAGTCATTTTAGGTTTAATTCCTGCACTATCTATTAATATTAAGTTATTAATAGAGACATTATATTTAGAAGATAGGAGTATGGCAATTCTACCTCCAAATGAATGGGCAATTATATTAGGATTAGATATTTCCAAATTATTAAAGAACTTTATAATCATTTCTGTATAATCATCCATAGTAAGATTATAATTAGGAAATTTAGTTTCTCCAAAACCTGGATAATCTATTATATAAACAGTATAATCTATCATTAAGATATTAATCATTTCTAAAAATGTATTTCTAGTTTCTCCCCACCCAGGTAATATTACAATTACTTCTTTAGAGTCCCCATATTTTTGATAAGATAACTTTATATCTTTATAGTCAATAGTCATATTCAACACCTATTATAAGATATGTAAATTAAAACAATTTGTTTATTGAAATTTGTTAAATGCTATGATAATATTAAATTAACAAAGATAAGAAAGAAGGTAATAGATATGACTAATTTAATTTATCAGGGTAAAATAATTCGTCAATTCTGGGGTAAATTAATTCGTCAATCTTTAAAAACTCCGGATTTACAATATGTTACCTGGGGGGGGGCACTTATTTTACGTCCATAGAGTAAATAATATTACTTTCTTTTATTATTGGATAAGAGCAGGATAGAGATATTATGTTCTTTTTGATGTGTAGAAAAATATAGAAGGAGTGAATAAGAAATGATTAAAACAAGAAAAGAAATAGTAATAATAGGATTAATACTGTTAATGATATTAGCATTAATAGGAGTAAGTTATGCGGCTTTTAGATTTACAGGAGAAGGTCAAAGAGTAAATACTATTACAACAGGTTCTATTACTATGACTTATGAAGAGAGCAGTAATACTATTAGTTTAAATGGAGCGTTACCAACTCGTGACGCGACAGGTAAGACTAGATTAAATCAAGGAGAGTATTTTGATTTTACAGTAAGTAGTCAAATTAGTGGAGATATTAATATTAACTATGAGATATCTGCTAAAGATGTAACTAGTGGTGATAGGAAGATAGATGGTTCTAATATAAAGTTATATTTAACTAGATTAACAGATGATGGTGAAGAAGAGTTAATGACACCAGAAGTATATAATGAAGAAAGTACATCTAATAGTTTTACAGGAAGACCATCAGGAGAGATGAGCTTATATACAAGTAGTATGAATGCTAGTGAAAGTAATAGATATAGACTTAGAATGTGGGTTGATGAAGATTATAATCCACAAGGAGATGGAGGAAATTTAAAGTTTGCTGTAAAGATAAATGTATATGGACTAGATGGACTATCTATGGAAGATAGGATGATGAGAACAGCAGGCAGTGAAGATTTTCATTCTTCAGAATATAAAAGTAAAGTAACAAGCATAGTAACAAAGGGAGATACTGTTATACCAGAAGGAGTAGTAGAGAGTTGGGATATATCAGAAAAACAGAATGGAAATGTTATAGCATATGCTGAAGATGATGGAACAGGAGCAGGAACATATAAATTAACAATAGGTGGAGAAGGTAAGATAATTGCCAATTATGATATGAGTAACTATTTTTCTGGTTTTTCTAATACTATTTCAATAGATTTAAGTTATTTAGATACTAGTTTGACTACTAATATGATGGATATGTTTGCAGGTGATATGTTTAGTGCAGAACCATATATGTCAATAGAAGAAATAAATTTTGGTGAATATTTTAGTACATCAAATGTGACAAATATGGCAGAAATGTTTATGTATTGTAATAAATTAAGCACTTTGAATTTAGATGCTTTTGATACTACAAAAGTAATTTTAATAGGAAGAATGTTTTTTAGATGTGAAGAGTTAAAAAAATTAGATTTAAGAAATTTTGACACTTCAAATGTAACAAATTACAATCAAATATTTAATTATACGACTAATATAACAGAAATATTAGTAACAAGAGATAAATGGACAATACCTAGCTCTGCTATTACAAATAGTGGAGTAACTGATTTTACTTATATGTAGAGAACTTTATTATTTAGAGATTCTCTTTTCTTTTACTTTTTTATAAATATATGTAATTAATAATGCACCTAATAATATATAGATAGGTACTTTTAATTTCTTAACAAAATTATCTAAGATAATCCAGTTATTACCTAAAGCATAACCAACATAAACGAAAGCGAAGGTCCAAGGAATACTACCTAATGTTGTATATATGACAAATTTAAGAAAAGGAACTTTACTAACTCCCATAGGTAAGGAGATAAGTGTTCTAATAATAGGAAAGTTTCTTCCTATAAAAGCAGCCCATGGTCCATATTTATTAAACCATTTATCGCATTTATCTATATCTTCTTCTTTCATAAAGAAAAATTTACCATAAGTCTTTATAAAAGGTCTTCCTCCAAAATATCCAAAAGCATAAATAATAATGGCACAAAATACACTACCAAGTACTCCTATTAGTAATGCCATAGAAAAAGAAAAGAAACCTCTACCTGCAAGTATACCTGCTGTTGCAAGTATTAACTCACTTGGAATAATAATTATAACTGCTTCCAGTACCATTCCAATAAACATGCCTAAATAGCCTAGATTAGTCATTAAAGAAGTAATGTATGAGTCCATAGTATCACCTTTAATTAAATATATGTTAAAAATTAATTGTTTATCTCATAAATATTAAGTATAATTTTAGTAAATAATAATACTGAGGTGTTAAGAGTGAAAATAAAACCATTAAGAGTCTTAATTATAGTAACAATCTTTATTAGTGTAATATCTATAGGTTGTGGTGTCTTTATTTATAATGATATGAAAGAAAGAGAAGAAGAATCTTTAAATGTTTCTAAAACTAGAAACTCTTTAATAAAAGATGAAAATGTTTTAATTAAAATAAAATCTAATTATGGAAGTGCTGTTAAGACTACTAAAGATACTAAAATTTATATAAATGATAATGGTAAATATAAAGATGTTGGTAGTATAAATAAAGATAATATATTAGAACTTGAAGTAGTAGATAATATCAGTTTAGATAATAAATATTTTAAATTATTAGATAGTGATTATTATGTGTCTTATAAAGATGTAGAACCTACTGATGAATCTATTAATAAAAGATATCTTAATTATATAGAGTTTCCTATAGAAGTTACTACTAAAGAAAGTGTTGTTTGTTATGATGATAGTTTTAATGAATTGTTTTCTTTAGATATTCCTATAACTTCTAAAGTTATTGTTAATTTAGATGATTATTATGGTATATCTTTATTATCAAGATTAGTCTATGTCAAAAAGGAAGATGTTAGTAATGTAGTAGAGGTAGATAGTAGTGAAGAGATGGCAGAGAGTATTCCTGCAATACTTTATCATTTTATCTATTTAAATGGTGATAATAGTTGTAACGATATTATTTGTCATAGCGAAGAACAGATAGATTCACATTTTAAATTTCTTGCTGACAATAACGTTTTTACACTAAATACTAGTGAAGTATTAAGCTTTATAAAGGGGGAGATTAATCTTCCTAAGAAGTCTATTTTAATTACAATAGATGATGGGGCAAGAGCGGAAAAATTTATTCCTTTTTTAGAAAAGTATGGTTTAAATGCAACACTGTTTTTAGTTAGTTCCTGGTATCCTGTTAGTAAATTTTCATCACCTTACTTGGAGATAGCAAGTCATACTCATAATATGCATACGACTGGAGTTTGTCCTACTGGTCAGGGCGGTGGGATTAATTGTTTACCAGAAAGTGAGATCTTAAACGATTTAAAACTTAGTAGAGAAACTTTAAATAATACAAAAGCCTTTTGTTTTCCTTTCTATGAATATAGTGATTATTCTATTAATTTAGTAAAAGAAGCAGGTTTTGAAATGGCTTTTATCGGTGGTTCTACTAAAATAAAAAAGGGTATAAACCCTTATAAAATACCAAGATATCCTATTTTAAGTAGCTTTGGTGTAGATTATATAAGTAATTTAGTAAAAAAATAATATGCTCCTATGTTAAGTAAGAGCATATTGATTGTGGCTATAAAAATATAATATATTAGAGCATGTTTATGTATATACACAAATGCTCTTCTTTTTATTAAAGGAAAATGCATAAAGACAAAGACTTTTATTATAAAGATCTAAAACTCATACCTATTATTTTTTAATATAGTTATCTTGATTATTATATGTGATTTTCCTTTATGCATCAATAGTATCATAAATGCTAATATTTGTCAAATCTAATGCTATTTTTTAAAGTATCTTTAATATTTTGATTCACGAAAAACCGTAACTAATTTATTACATTTTATCTTGCTATAGAGAAATTAATATGATACTATTTATATAGAGGACATTTAATGGTTGGGTGTTATCTCCGAGTATTTATATTTGGAGGTGATACTATGAGTAAAAAAGACTTTTTAGTTTCAACACTACTTTTTATAATAATTTTACTTATTGTATTACTTTTTGTAGTTATTATTATATTAATATAAAAACAAAACAAAAAGAAAGCACTTAACTAAACGGCAGTTTAATTAGGTGCGAAACCATTACAGGAGAAGCACTTAACACATGCGACGTTAAATGTTCTCTTTTTTTAGTATATGTAAATTTCTTTTACATATACATAGTATCATAAATATTAACTTTTGTCAAAATTTTAACTTAACTTTATTACTTTATTATTTTTTCTAGTATTAGATTAATAATTATTATATAATAAGGGCATGGGAGGTTTATTAGATATGAAAACTTTAGACGATTTTGTAATCAATGAGTCTGATTATTACAAAGATACATTTGAAGAATTAAGGAAAGAATATTTTGAATTAAAAAATGATGTAGAAAGATTGAAGAAAGAAAAAGTAGAATTATTAGATAAAGAAGTTCGTGGTTATGAACTAAGTTTACGTGATAAACTTTATCTAGTTGAATTATTGGAGTTAGATAAAAATAGCAAAGGAAAAAATCCTTATGAAATTCAAAACATAATATATAAACTTTATAATGCCTTTTCTGACTTAAAAGAATATGTCGATATAAATGATTTAATAGATGAGAAGGAAAGAAGAATACGTGATATACTATTTGAAAAAATAACTTTTGATATAAGAGACGATAGTGGATATAAAAGGTTTTGTGAACATCAACTTGTATTAGTAGATAATAATTTAAAATGTGTATGTTGTGGATTTTCTACTAAATATTATAATTTAACAGAACAAGATTTGGGATTATTAGTAGAATCTGCAAAAAGACGAGGAATAATTTTTAATGGTGTAACTAAAGATGATTTACCACTTTTAACAATTTTAAAGAATGAAAGGGAAAAATATAAAAAACAAAGAATATCTATTGAAGATTTTGAAGAGAATTGGGAGATGAATAAAAGTGATTATGCAGAAGAATTATATTTAGATGATGAACAAGAATTATTTATTATTAATTTACAAGTTAAAAGAGCTCATATGTTAGATAAAGGTGTTTTAGAAGAAGGAAATACTAGAGTTTCTAATCCTAAATATTTAAATAAAGAAAAACGTGATAAATTATTATCTAAATTATTTGAAGATTATAAAAAACTTGAAGCTAGTGATACAAGATTTAAAGAGTTATTAATGGAAGAGATTTTGACTGCTAATTATGAAATTTTAATTTTATCTGGAGAAAGAATACCTAGGTTAGTAGAAATGGCTAATACTGAACAAACACTAACAGCTTTAGCTAAAGCAGTTTACAATATGTATAGAGATGATATAAGAATAAATAGAGATTATTTTGAAAATGAAAACGATGCAATTTTTTATGATTGTATAACTGCTAATCAAAAGGTAAATAAAAAAATAATAGAGATGAAAGGTATAAAATCTATTAGCATATAATATTTACGAAAACTCGTAACTAATTTATTACATATTTTTCTTGTTATGCAGAAATTAATTTGATACTATATTTGTAGGAACATTTATGTGGGTGTCGCTTCCTATTCTATAGGAAAGGAGGAAAAGGTATGAAGACAAAGACTTTTATTATAAAAGTACTAAAGCTTATTCCTTTAATTTTATTGAGTCTTTCTTTCTTAGTTCTAACCTTCAAAATAAAATAGACACTCTGCATTAGAGTGCCACACATAGAATATATGAGGTGACATTCACTTGCAACCTAAATGTTCCTCATTTTTTATTTTATGTAAATTTCTTTTACATATTCATAGTATCATAAATATTAATTTTTGTCAAAATTTTAACTTAATTTTTTAGTAAATGTACCATTATTCCTTTTGTTCTTTTCTTCATTCATTTCATTACATAGATTTCCCATTGCTACTATCTGTTTCTCATTAAATGATGAAAGTATTTCACTAGCATTTTCTCTAGAGAGATTAATAATAGATTTTAAATTTTTAGATCCTTGTAGTGGTAATAATAACCCTAAAGCATATCCTTGCCCTAAACCAGCATTTAAATCTAAATAACTACTATCTTTAAATATTTTGTCTTCTCTTTTTACAATATCTTCAAAAAAGAAATTGTATTCTTCTTTATCATAATACTTAAATAAATCTTTTTCTAATTCATGATTTTCAAATATAGGATTTTTACCTTGCAAGATTACAGTAGCACTGTAAAGCCTTATAAATCCATATTCAGAAATATCTGGTTTTGAACATTCGATTTTATTCATGTTTTTACTCCTATCTATATATTGTAATGTTTTTTAATTATATTGCTTCTCACTCATACTATAACACATTTTTTTCTAAATAGATAGATAAAAAAATAATTTTATTATATAATTGAATTAGAACTATAGAAAAGAGTGATGATATATATGAAAAAAATAATGGATGGAAATGAAGCTTGTAGTTATGTTTCATATAATTTTACAGAAGTTGCAGGTATTTATCCAATAACTCCTGCATCTCCTATGGCAGAGTTAACTGATAAATGGGCAAATGAGGGGAAACTTAATTACTTTAATCAACCTGTTAAAGTAGTAGAAATGGAAAGTGAAGCAGGGGCTGCTGGTATGGTTCATGGTTCACTTCAAGCAGGATGTTTAACTACTACTTATACTGCTAGTCAAGGTCTTTTATTAATGATACCTAATATGTATAAAATAGCAGGGGAATTACTTCCTTGTGTTATTAATGTCGCTGCAAGAAGTCTTGCAACTCACGCCTTATCAATCTTTGGTGATCATCAAGATGTTTATGCTGCTAGAAGTACAGGTTTTGCAATACTTGCCTCTTCATCAGTTCAAGAAGTAATGGATTTAACTGGAGTAGCACACTTATCTGCTATTAAAGGTAGAGTTCCTTTTATGAACTTCTTTGATGGTTTTAGAACAAGTCATGAGTTACAAAAGATAGATGTTATTGATACTAATAAATTAAAAAAACTAGTTGATAAGAAGGCTCTTGATGCTTTTCGTAAGAGAAGTCTTCATCCAGATAATCCTGTAACTAGAGGTACTAGTGAAAATGATGATATTTACTTTCAAGCGACAGAAGTTAGAAATAAATACTATTTAGAATTACCTGATATAGTTAATTCTTATATGCAGGAAATTAATAAAATAACAGGAAGAAACTATGCACCATTTAACTATTATGGAAGAAGAGATGCTACTAAAGTAATAGTTGCAATGGGTAGTGTTTGTGAGACTATTAAAGAAGTAGTAGATTACTTAAATGAAACGAGCGAAAAAGTTGGAGTAGTAGAAGTACATTTATATAGACCTTTCTCAAGAGAATATTTCTTAAAGAGTATTCCTAAAACTGTTAAAATGCTTGCAGTATTAGATAGAACTAAAGAAGCAGGAAGTACAGGAGAACCACTATTCCTTGATGTAGATAATATTATTAAATCATTAGGTAGTGATATTAAAGTAGTAGGTGGTAGATATGGATTATCTAGTAAAGATACAACTCCATCTATGATAAAAGCTATATATGATAATTTAGAGACTATTAATCATAACTTTACTATAGGAATTGATGATGATGTTACTAATTTAAGTATTCCTTATGATAAAGACTTTAATCTACCTCATAGAGGACAAACATCATTTCTTGTTTATGGTTATGGTAGTGATGGAATGGTTTCAGCTTGTAAAGATTTAATGAAAATAACAGGAGATGCTACTGATGCTTATGTTCAAGGGTATTTCCAATATGATTCTAAAAAGTCAGGTGGCGTTACTCTTAGTCATTTAAGATTTTCAAAAACTCCTATTAGATCTACTTATTATGTAGGAAAAGCTAAATTGTTAGTTTGTACAGAGGATTCTTATCTTATTAAATTTAGATTTATTAATAAAATAAAAAAGAATGGGGTATTCCTTCTTAATAGTAGTAAGACTGATGATGAGATTCTTTCAATGATAAGTAGCGAAGATAAGAAATATATTTTAGATAATAATATTAAAGTCTATGTAACTAATGCTTATAAAGTTGCTAAGAAAGAAGGACTTGGTAATAAGATAAGTGCTATTATGGAAGCTTTAATCTTTAAGTTTGGTCATATTCTTGATAGTGATTATGCTATTAATAAAATGAAAGATAATCTTGATAGTAGATTTAAACTTAAAGGAAATAATATAGCAGAGAAAAATAAAAATGCAGTTGATAATGCTATTAATACAACTCATTTACTTAAGATAGATGAGAATACTGATGATTATGTAAAGGTGAGTGAAGTTAGTTCTAGCTTGTTTGATATAATCGATAAAAGAGAAGGAGATAGCCTTCCTGTTAGTGCTTTCTTAGATAGACCTGATGGTACTGTTGATGGAGGTTTATCTCGTCTTGAAAAGCGTGATATAAGTGAAGTTGTTCCTAAAATAATCAGTGAGAACTGTATTAGTTGTAACTTATGTTCCCTAGTTTGTCCTCATGCTGTTATAAGACCATTCTTACTAGATAAAGAAGAAGTAGAGAAAGCTCCTACTAGTTTAAATGATAAACTTTTAGATAGTCATTTAGGTGATAATTTAAAATATACAATTGCTGTTAGTTATAAAGATTGTACTGGTTGTGGTTTATGTGCTAATATTTGTCCTGGTAAGAAGGGTGCTAAAGCCTTAGAAATGGTAAGTAAAGAAAAAATAGTTAATGATATTACTTTGAAAGAGTCTGAATACTTATTTAATGAGGTATCTGAAAAAGATGTAATGAGTGTTAGTACTGTTAAAGGTAGTCAGTTTAAAACTCCTAGATTTGAGTTTAGTGGAGCATGTGCTGGATGTGGTGAAACTCCATACTTGAAACTTTTAACTCAATTATTTGGAGATAGACTTGTAATTGCAAATGCTACAGGATGTTCATCAATATATGGTGCATCTAGTCCATCTACTCCATATAGTGTTCCTTGGGCTAACTCTTTATTTGAAGATAATGCTGAGTTTGGTTTTGGTATGAAAATAGCTGATGAAGTAAAGAAAAATCAATTAAAAAATATAATAAATGAAAATATTTCTAAAGTAGATGAAGAAGAAAAAGATATCTATTTAGACTATGTTAATGATATTAATGTAGATACTGCTAAAGCATTACTTTCTGTTATTCCTCATACTAAGATTAAGCCTTTAAAATCTCTAAAGAAATATATTATGCCTATTTCTTTATGGGCAGTAGGTGGAGATGGCTGGGCTTATGATATTGGTTATAACGGAATAGATCATGTTTTAAATAGTGGAGAAAATGTTAATATCTTAGTTCTTGATACCGAAGTTTATTCTAATACTGGAGGACAATCTAGTAAGTCTAGTAGGATGGGTGCTGTTTTAAAATTTGCTTCAAGTGGTAAAAAGACTGCTAAAAAAGACCTTTTAAGAATAGCTTTAACTAATCCTAATGTTTATGTAGGAGCGATATCTTTAGGAGCTAATCCTGCTGCTACAGTTAAAGTAATGCTAGAAGCTGAAAAATATAATGGACCTAGTATCATAGTAGCTTATTCTCCATGTATTGCTTGGGGTATTTTAAAGGGAATGAGTAATTCTATTGACGAAGAGAAGAAGGCGACAGCTAGTGGATATTTCCCAATATTCCACTATAATCCAGATACTAAAGAGTTTAAAATGGATGCTAAAAGTGACTTTAATAAATATCAAGAATATTTAACAAGTGAAGATAGATATAAATCCTTAAATATTATAAATAATGATGAAGCAACAGTTTTATTTAAAGAAAATGAAGAAAATGCTAAAGAACGATATGAATATTATGAAAGTCTAACAACTAAAAATAAGGAGTAGTTATGAGAGACGTAGTATATCCTAATCATTTAGGAATCATTATGGATGGTAATGGTAGATGGGCAAAGAAAAGAGGAATAAACAGAAGTTTAGGACATAAAGCAGGTGCTGATAATCTTATTAATTTACTTGATTATATTTATAAGAATACTTCTATTAAAGTTGTCTCTTTATATGCTTTTTCTACTGAAAACTTTAAAAGGGATAAAAACGAAGTAGATTATTTAATGAAACTATTTGTAACATTATTTAATAATAAATTAGAATCAATCAAGAAAAATAATATTAGAGTTGTGTTTTCAGGACGATGTGAAAATCTTCCTAATAGTGTACTTGAGGCAATGAATAAGACAGTTGATGATACTAAAAATAATACAAGAGGAATTTTAAATATTTGTCTTAATTATGGTGGTGACTATGAGATAGTTGATATGACTAAAAAAGTTGCTAAACAAGTATTAGAAGGTAATTTAAAGATAGAAGATATTACAAAAGAAATTGTAAGTAAAAACTTATATCAAGATTTACCACCACTTGACTTTGTTATTAGAACAAGTGGAGAAAAGAGAATTAGCAATTTTATGATATATCAGTCAAGTTATGCGGAATATGATTTTCCAGATACCTATTTTCCAGACTTTGATAGTAAATGTTTAGAAGAGTCATTAGATAATTATAGGAAACGTGATAGAAGATTTGGTAATGCAAAATAAAAAGTTCACAAGGTTCTGTGAACTTTTTTGTTAGTTGATTCGTGTAACCGAGAATGAGGCAGAATAACGATCGTTTGGTACTAATTGGAAGTCTGTGTTAGAAGTATTAACAAATCTAAATTTATCATTAGCATTAGCAGCGAATAGGGCATTACCACTAATTGTACCTGTATCACAACCACTAAGGCGATTATGTGTGGAAGAATGAGCGATAAGGTTAAATCCTGGTGTAGTTTGATGTAATTCAATACCTAGAGCGATTGGATTACATTCTTCGTTTTGATTTTTACTTCTAACATTGAACCACCAATTGATTAAATATTGTCCAGTTTGTGGCACCATGAATTCACCAGTTGTAGGATCATAAGTAATACCATTAGAAAGATTGGTTATACTAGGTTTAATTGCTTCATTAATTGGTACTACAGCATTAGTTTCATCATGAATCATAGCGGCAGAATTAAATGATCCACCTGCGGGACCTGTTGCTCCGGTTGCCCCAGTAGGACCCGTTGGACCTTGCATACCAGTAGCTCCTGTAGCACCGGTTGCCCCAGTTGGACCTATAGGGCCTTGCATTCCGGTAGCACCTGTTGGACCTGTAGCACCCTTTGGACCAGTAGGTCCTGTACAACCACATGGACCAGTAGGACCAGTGCAGTCATTAACTAGACATCTAACAACCTCACAAAGACAACTATCTTTGCAGTCTTTACATTTGTCACGAAGTCTATCATAATTTTCTTGATTCATATTTATTTTTACTCCTTTCACTATTAAAATATGAAGGAGTTAAAATTTTGTATTGACTATTGTCATGCTTAAAAATAAAAATAGAGACTGCACCCCCTGAAGGGCAGTCTCTTAAAAAAGAATAAAAAGGGGTTGGCTAGTGTGATACTAGCGACCAATTCGCCTAATTCCGAATTGGTGCTTTTTATAATAATCATTTGAAGTCATTTTGTCAACACTTTTTTTGAAAAAAGTTTACTAATTTTTTAAAGAAGTTTATACTTAAATTAGAGGAGAAAGAATATGAAGAATTTTAAGAAAAGAAATAGTGTTAAAAATAAATTAAATAATGAGAAAATTGAATTTTACGAAGAAAAGTTGATGGGTGTTAAAGATATAATTTCATCATCATCTCCAACTAGATTAAGTGAGCTTGATAAATATATTTTAGATCTTAACTTAAATGATGAAGATAGAGCTAATATGATGTTATATGCTTCTGTTTATCTAGTAGAAAGGGGGTTCTATGATAAAGCATCTAGATATTTAAAAATCATAGAGAAAATAGAAGAGAAGTCTGATAGTGTAAAAGATAATTATAAAAAGACACAAGCTAAAATAAAGATTAGAAAAAATGCTAATAAAAACAGAAGTTAAACCTTAGCTTCTGTTTTGTATTTGTTCACTACTATTAATATTAGCAATTTGATTTGTTATAATATAAATAAAGTTAAATATATCTTGATATTCAGCATAAATTAAATCAAATACTTCCATTCTATTAACTTGATCTATCATAATAAGTTTATTTTCTTTAACCTTATCTCTTATATTAAAATCATCTAAAAGAGTAGTATTAATATCATAAAAATCAACATCTATATACCAGTTATCTGTACTTTCTTCAGTTACTCTAATACCTATAGGATAAGAATTATCAGTAGATTTTAAATATTCTACTATTTCTACATTTTCACTTTCTAAATAAATATTAATACTATTAGAATAACCTCTTATCATATTTAAAACTAAATCAGTAAATAGAGCATTATTTTCTTTTTGATCTGCAAGTTCTAATATTAAATATTTATTAGTATTTTGGAATATATAAAGAATTTGTCTCAATGTAACTATTTGTTGTTTTTGAACTTTACTACCTACATTGAAAAGTAAAAAGTCTTTTAGAGTATAATCATCTATTTCATTAAGACCCTTAGTATAAAGTTCTACTATATCATCACTTAGAGTAATAATTTCTTTATCTTTGGTTAAATAAAGCTTAAATTTAAAGCCATCTATATATGGGGCTTTTAATCCTAAATAAATGGCATCTAATGTATTATTAGCAACGTTTTTAGTAGAAGCACCACCATTTGCAATTACTTTCATAAATTCCTCCCTTTATTAAAATTTTATGATTTATTTTCTTTTAAAATTCTAAAAATTATGCTATAATATGAGACAGAAAAAGAGGTGGTGTGTTGTGGCATTAAAAGATATAAAAGGTGTAGGACCTAGAGCTTTAACACTTCTTTCTAAGATAGGGATAAATACTGTAGATGATTTAGTTACACATTATCCTTTTAGATATGAATTTTTAGTTAGAGGCAATTTAGAAGAGACAAATGATGGAGATCATATAATTATAGATGGTAAGATAGAAAGTAGTCCTATATTAGTTAGATTTAAGGCAGGACTTAATAAGATGAACTTTCGTCTTGTAACTGCTAGTGGGGTAGTTGGAGTATCAATATTTAATAGAGCGTTTTTAAAAAGTCAACTTACGGTTGGTACTACTGTTACTGTTATAGGTAAATTTGATAAGCCTAAAAATGTAATAACAGCATCAGAAATAAAGATGGAGTCTTTATCTAATAAAGTAAAGATAGAGCCTGTTTATCATTTAACTAGTGGTTTGACTAATAAAAATATGGCTTTATATATTAATATGGCACTACTTAGTCAAAGTAAAGAGATACACGATAGTATTCCTTTAAAGTATCAAGAAAAGTATAATTTTTCTAATAAGAGAATGGCTTTAAATATAGTACATAATCCTCCTAGTAAAGAGAAATTAAAAGAAGCAATGATAAGACTTAAATATGAAGAGTTATTTGAGTTTATGTTTAAAATTAATTATTTAAAAGAAGAGAATAAGAAAGCGAATAGTGGAATTGAGCGTGAGATAGATGAATCGAAAGTTAATGAATTTATTTCGCATCTTCCATATGAACTTACTAAAGACCAAGTAACTGCTGTTAATACAATTATTAAAGATTTAAAGAGTAAGAGTAGAATGAATAGATTACTACAAGGTGATGTTGGTAGTGGTAAGACTATAGTTTCTTTTATAGCAATGTATGCAAATTATTTAAGTGGATATCAGAGTGCTTTAATGGCACCTACTGAAATACTTGCAACACAACATTTTAGTAATTTAAAAGATATCTTCAAAGATTATAATTTAAATATGGCTTTACTTACAGGTTCAACTCCTAAGAAGGAAAAAGATTTAATCTATGAAGAGTTAAAAAATGGTGATATTGATATAATTGTTGGAACTCACGCTTTAATTCAAGAAGATGTTACTTATCATAACCTTGGATTAGTTATTACAGATGAACAACATAGATTTGGAGTTAACCAAAGAGCTAATTTGCAGAATAAAGGACAAAAGCCTGATACTTTGTATATGAGTGCAACACCTATTCCTAGAACTTATGCTTTAACTATTTATGGAGATATGGATGTATCTACTATTAAGACAAGACCTAAGGGTAGAAAGAAAATTAAAACTGTTGTTAAGACTAATAAAGAAATTAAAGATGTCTTAGAAATGATGTATGAAGAGTTAAAACAAGGTCATCAGATATATGTTATCGCACCACTTATTGAAGAAAGTGAAAATAGTGATTTAACTAATGTAAATGACTTAAAAGAAAAGATGACTCTTGCTTTTGGTAGTAAATATAAAATAGATTTAGTTCATGGTAAAATGGCTAGCGCTGCAAAAGAGTTGATTATGAATGAATTTTTACAAAATAAAGTACAGATTCTAATTAGTACAACAGTTATCGAAGTAGGAGTAGATGTTCCTAATGCTACAATGATGGTAATATTTAATGCTGAAAGATTTGGTTTATCTACACTTCATCAGTTAAGAGGAAGAGTAGGAAGAAGTGAATTACAGTCTAGTTGTATTTTAATTAGTGATAATGATACGAAAAGACTTGAGATTATGGAAAATACTAATGATGGTTTTGAAATTAGTGAAGAAGACTTTAAACTAAGAGGCCACGGAGATTTATTTGGAACTAAGCAAAGTGGTGATATGACTTTCAAGATAGCAGATTTAAAAGCAGATTACAAAATATTGTTACAAGCTAGAGAAGATTCCCTAGAATACTTACTAGATAAAGAAAACGATGCTAATAAACTTAGACTAATTAATACCATTATACATAGCTAGTTGTAAAATTTTTCTAAAATTTTCAAAATCAAATTGACAAGTTGGAAATTTTTAGATATGATTAATGTACATGATAAGTATTTTGCTTATCATGGTGATATAGTCCACTATCTAAGTGTGGATTTATATTCAACCGAACCCCCTGAAGGAGCCTTATGGCTCCGCTTTTATTTTTTATAAGAGTTTTAGAATTTAAAAAAACTTTAGGTAATAATTAGGTAATATTTTTCAAAAAAATGGTAAGCGGATTAAACTTACCATT
>CAMMKE010000013.1 GCA_946497375.1 uncultured Mycoplasmatota bacterium | reverse complement strand
TAATAGAACCATCATCTAATATTTCAATAACTCTATTACAAACAGTTTGATTTAACTCATGGTCTCTTGAAGTCAATATTAATTCACCCTGAAAGTTCTCAAGTCCTTTATTTAAAGAAGTTATACTCTCCAAATCTAAATGGTTAGTAGGTTCATCTAATATAAGAAAATTAGGCTCTTCTAACATTAATTTACTTAACATACAACGTGCCTTCTCTCCTCCAGATAAAACACTAACTTTCTTAAATACATCTTCACCTGAAAATAACATTCTTCCTAAGAATCCTCTTAAATGTGTCTCATCATCTATTTTATAGAACTGACTTAACCATTCTAATATATTTTTATCATTCTCAAAATAACTACTATTATCTTGTGGTAAATAACCTGGTTCTATTGTCTTACCAAACACTACTTCTCCTTCATCACATTTACTAACACCTGCAAGTATATCAAAAAGAGTTGTCTTCGCTAAATCATTATTAGATATAACTGCAATTTTATCTCCTCTAAGAATAGTAAATGATATTTTATTAAGTATTTTCTTACCATCTACTTCTTTACTTAAATTATCTACTTTAAGTACTTCTTTACCAATATTCTTAGTAATTTTAAAATCTATATAAGGATATTTTCTAGACGAAGGCACTATTTCGTCTAATTCTATCTTCTCTAACATCTTCTTTCTAGATGTTGCCTGCTTACTCTTAGAAGCATTAGCACTAAACCTGGCAATAAAGTCTTGTAACTCTTTAATTTTCTCTTCTTTCTTCTTGTTAGTCTCTTTCATCTGTTTTAAAGCCAGTTGACTTGACTCATACCAAAAATCATAATTACCTATATACAAATTCATTTTACCATAATCTATATCTACTATATGTGTACATACTTTATTTAAGAAATGTCTATCGTGACTAACAACTATAACAGTATTAGGATAATTAATAATAAACTCTTCTAACCAACTAATTGCATCTATATCTAAACTATTAGTAGGCTCATCTAATAAAAGTATATCAGGATTACCAAATAAAGCCGATGCTAATAATACTTTAACTCTTAACTTAACAGAAATATCCTTCATAAGACTATCAAAATACTTATCATTAACTCCTAAATTAGTTAAAAGTATTGCCGCATCATTCTCTGCATTCCAACCATCCATATCTAAAAACTCTGCTTCCAAATCTGCTAATCTATAACCATCTTCTTCACTAAACTCTGTATGAGAATATAACTCTTCTTTTTCTTTCATTATCTTATAGAGTCTATCATTACCCATAATAACAACATCTAAGACTCTCATATCATCAAATTCATAATGGTCTTGTTTTAATATAGAGATTCTTTCACCCTTACTAACTGTAATATCGCCTGTAGTAGTATCAATCTCTCCTGTAAGAAGCTTTAAGAATGTACTTTTTCCCGCTCCATTTGCTCCTATTATTCCATAACAATTACCATTAGTAAATTTTAAATTAACATCACTAAAAAGAGTTCTTTTATCAAACTTTAAACTAACATTACTTACTTGTAGCATACCATCACCTCAAAACACTTAAAAGTTTATCAGAAAACTAAAGAAAAAGAAAGCTATTTTAACACTTTCTTTAAAGTAACCTCTATAGGATAAGCTTCTCCTATTCCAGATACTTCTGTCATTCCTACTAATTTATGAACACTTTCTGCTTCTAAATTTCTAGATATAAAGAAATGATTTACCATCTCTCTATTATTTTTAACATGACTCATCATCCCTACTAAAGTAGAAATATCATCTAAATCAAACGCATCACAAAATTCATTTGTATCAACTTCTCTTGGAAGTCTTCCTGCAACTATTCTAGTTTTAAGATCATATGCAGTGTTAGGATTACTGTAAGCCTCACATACTTTATAAACATCTGCCATATTTTTAGGATTATCACAATTTATATTAATACAAGCAAGAACAGAATTATCACAATATATAATTGAAGATTTAACATATTTATATCCAACTTCACTATCAAATCCAGTTAATCTATCATGGCATAATAAAGATACTTTTTTATTATTATTGATAGTAATATAATTACAAACATCTAAATTAATACCATTACCTTGTAACATAACAATATCATAATCTTCTTCTCTAATAAAGTCCATTAAGTATTCTCTTTTATCTTTATCTTTAATAGGAACAAATCTTCTTCCTAAATTCATACTAAGAATTTTTAAATTTTTCATAATCTCACTCCAAATTAATTTACTTCAATACTTTCTTTAAAGTTACTTGAACAGGATAAGCCTCCCCTAACTTTAATGTTTCTGTCCATCCAACTAGTTTATGAACACTTTCTGCTTCTAAATCTCTTGATATAAAGAAATGATTTACCACATCTCTATTATTTTCAATATGCGTATCTTGTCCAACAAAAGTAGAAATATCATCTAAATCAAGCAAATCACAAAATAAATTTGTGTCAAAAGTTTTAGGAAATCTTCCTGCAACTATCCTACTCATAACACAATATCCATTATCTAAGTTATTATAAATTCTACAACAATTATATAGATTTTCTACATACTTAGAATTACTAAAGTTAACATTAACTACTGCCAAAGGGTTTTCACCATTAAAAACAACAGAACTATTAATCTTTTTAGACAAAATATTCTCATAAATAGGCAATTTATTTCTACTAAAGGTTACTATTCTATCAAAAGCATTAGTATAATTATAGAAAGTATTATCTAAATCCACACCATCTATAATTCCATAACCTTGCACCATAAGAATATCATATGGACCTTCCATTAATTTATTTCTTAAAAACTCTTTTTTCTTTTTATCCTTAATAGGAATAAAACTTCTACCGAAATTCATACTAAGTATTTTTAAATTTTTCATAACCACTCTTCCTTATCTAACTTTCTTATAAGTAATATCAACAACCATAGGCTGTACTTCTACTGACCCCATCATAGGTCTATCTACTACTTTTGCATCTAGTCCCCTAGATACAAGAACATAATTACTTCTAGACTTACTGCAAACATTATTAAGATTATATTTCTTACAAAAATCATCTATATTTACATTCTGTAATGTTCCTGCTACAACTTTATGGTCTATATTTTTATATTCTTCAAGTATATTTCTAAATTCCCATAAACTTTCTTGCTTATATTTTTTTATATTATATAAAGCGATATCACTATAATCTAATTTAGAAACATAACAACTAGCAAATTTTCTCATATAGTTATCTATCCATTTACTTTTTTCATGTTCTAAAGACATAGTATTTGCATAATTATAATCAGAAAAATAATCTTTACTATCTTTATTATTAAATAAAACATTATAAAGTAAATTTTTATCCCCTTGTAACAAAGCTATATCGACATCCAAATTATTAATATAGTCTATTACTCTTTTAGATCTTTCTTCTTTACTTTTAACTAAAGTAAAAGAATCTAAATCAAAACTCATAATCCTAAGCTTTTCCATACTTCTCCTCCAGTGATTTATATTATACATCTAACTTCTCTTAAACACAACCAAGTTTTCCCTTACTTTTAAGATAAAGTTTTCTAAGAAACTCTGCAGGTATGACTGAAAAAGCACATACTAACATTATCTCTATTTCTTTTAGACTAAGAGATGTTGTTCTAAACAAATCTCCCCCATAGTATATAAGGATAACTTGCACTATTACGATAAAGATAATTACTCCTAAAAAGACTTTATTAGATAAAAGATTAGCGAAGATATTAAGTCTACTTGTCCTAGCATTAAAACTATTAAAGATCATCATAAAGATAAATAGTCCAAAGAATGCACTCATAAAGTAAATATCGTTTTTCCCTTCTCTAAAAAAAGAATGAATAAAAGGACTCTTTAAGAAGAAAATACAAAGTAAAAAGGAATATATACTAGTAAATACTATCTCATGAATCATATAACTATTAAGTATTTTCTCATCACGTTTCTTAGGTGGCTCTTCCATATATTCTAAAAGAGGTGCTTCATAAGAAAAGGCAATCCCTGCTAAAGTATCCATAACCATATTAACCCAAAGCATTTGAATAACCGTAACAGGATTAGCAACACCGATAAATGGACCTACTATCGATAAGAAAACAGCACAGAAGTTAACTGTTAATTGAAAGATAATAAATTTACGAATACTTTTAAAGATAGTTCTCCCATAAGTAATCGCCTTTACAATAGAGTTAAAATTATTATCAAGTAAAACAATGTCACTTGCTTCCTTAGCAACTTCAGTACCACTTCCCATACTAAAGCCAACATCACATTTTTTTAAAGCTGGCGCATCATTAACACCATCTCCTGTCATTCCCACAACAAGTCCTAACTCTTGACTAAGTCTTACTAGTCTACTCTTATCAGTAGGCAAAGCCCTAGCCACCACAGAAAGTCTAGGAAGAATCTCTTTAACCTTATCATCACTCATTCTATTTAACTCACTACTAGTAAGAACAACATCTCTATCACTATTAATAATACCAGCATCCCTTGCAATAGACATCGCTGTTATATTATTATCACCAGTTATCATAACCGTCTTAATACCAGCTTTTCTAACTAACTCTATCCCTCCCCTAACTTCTTCTCTTAACTCATCTTTAATAAATAATAAGGATATAAAAGATAACCCCTTACCTTCATCAAGTCCTAACATTAAGACTCTAATGCCTTTCTTAGCATATTCATCTATCACATCATTAATTCTCTTTTTATTAACAAAAGGAACACTTCTACCACTAGGTGATATATAGTACTTACATTTATCAAGTAACACTTCAGGAGCCCCTTTATAATAAGTAATCTCTCTATTTTTTTCAATTACTTTAGTATAAGAATATTTATTCTTACTATCAAAAAGAACTTCTTTTATTTTTTTAACAGAATAATTCTCCTCTCCTAAATAATTAACTACTGCCTTATCAGTAGCATTACCCCCAATCCACATTTTTTTCTCATCATCATAGACACAATTAGTATTAGATAAAATACACTTTTTCAAAATATTATAATAAGTTATACTACTCTTAAGTCTCTTCTTTTCTTTATAGTAATCTAAATTACCAAACATAACCCCTACTACTTCTAACTCTCCCTTCGTAAGAGTACCAGTTTTATCAGTAAATAAGATATTTAAACTACCCGCAGTCTCTATTCCCATAAGTTTTCTAACCAAGACATTATCTTTTAACATTCTCTTCATATTACTAGACAAAACTAATGTTATCATCATAGGTAACCCTTCAGGAACAGATACTACTATTATTGTAACTGCAAGAGTTAAAGCTTGAAGGAAATATGCAAAAAGTAGTGAAGTATCAGATAAAGTAACAACAATTCTATTTATATCAAAGTTATTATTAATTACTAAGACTGAAAAAAGATATGAAAAAGCCACCAAAAATGCCCCAACATAACCAATTCTACTAATAACTTTAGCAAGGTCTCTAAGTCTTAACTTCAAAGGACTCTCTGGCTGTTTCTCCTGTAACTCTAAAGATATCTTCCCATAAAAAGTATTAACCCCTACTTTCGTAACCATCATCTCTCCAACTCCATGATAAATAACACTACCTCTTAATAGTTCATTATTATCACTAGGATTAAGCCCACTAATAAAAGGTTTCTTATAAACCTCTTTACTCTCACCTGTAATAGAGGACTCATCTACACAAACTTCTCCTTTAATTAATACCCCATCTGCAACAATCCTATCACCACTGTCTAATAATATAATATCTCCTACTACTACCTCATTTATATCAATAAGTAAAACTTTACCATCACGTCTAACTTTAACTTTAATCGCTTCCGCTTCCCTCTGTAATTTAATAAAAGCTTTCTCACTTCCATACTCTGATATAGTTGAAATAAATGATGCTAGAAAAATAGCGATTACAATACCAACAGTCTCATACCAATCAAAATCTTGTATTAAAAAGACTGTTTTAATACCAAGAGCGATTAAAAGTATTTTAATAATAGGATCTCCCAAACTCCTAATAAACTGTTTAAAAAAGCTATCTTTATTAACCATTACTAAAGCATTAGTACCATACTTATCTCTTAACTTAATAACTTCATCATTACTTAAACCATTAGTATTATATTTCATAGTAAGTAACCTCCTATAAAATACTATGAGTAAAAACAAATGATTAAGATAACTATTACAAGACAAAAAAATACATATAATCAATATATGTATTAATTAAATTCTTCTACTATTATAACCTACACTATCTTTATTACCAATCACACTTCCAACATAAATTCTAGAAAAAACTTTTTGAAAATTATCACTTTTATTATTAAGACTATTAAGAGATAACATTAACTCATTCTTTGAAAAATAATATGGAAAAGCAGAAGAGAAAATAAAACTCTCATTTTTATTTAATATATAGTTAGATGCAAAATATTCACTGTAAATATAAGGATTAAACTTAAGAGTATTATTTTCATCTACAGTAAATGAAGCTTTAATGTAATCTATATTATCAAAATTAATAGTCATTTCAAAAAAAGAACTACTATCATCTTTTTTTCTAACTGATATAACATTAAATTTATCTTCCATTCCACTAAAGCCAATAATAGGAGCTAATTCATTTAACTTTTTCTTCAAATCAAAAACATTAAATTTATTTTTATCTAAATTAGGTGTAACTAAAACAACAGAATTATCCTTTTCATAACTATATAAACCTTTATCTAATCTTCTAACATCTCCATCTATATATAATCTACTAAAACATTCTCCTGTTTTAACATCTATATTTTTAAGATATTTAGTATTATCTTTAATATCCCTTACATTTATATATTCTTTATCTTTAGTTATTTTAATACCACCATATATAGTATCTTCTTTCTCTAAAACATCTCTCTTACTAAGTTTACCAGCAACTACTAAAGTATCATTTTCTTTAATATAATCACCAAAGATAGGTTCAAGTCCTAAATAATATAATGTAGGAAAACTCATTGAAACTCTTTTTACTACATAATGATGTTCATTAAAAGACATAGTTGCCAAATTGTCATTAACTACTCCATTTATTACCATACTACTACCTCATTACTACTATTATTTATATAACTATTATATGAATAAATAAGAAAAAAAGCAAATAAAAAGAGCCTAAGCTCTTTATCTGCTTCTAATTAAAGCAATGTAATTATTAACCTGACTAGCCCAAGTAGTACTAGCAGCATACTTTGGACCAATAGTCTCTGGTGTAGTTAAACCATAAGAATAATAATTACGATATAAGTTATCTAAATAACCCATAATACCTTCATCTAATGTAGGATATGCTTTATAAGCTCCTCCACCACAACTAGGTCCTCCTTTTTGACCACCAACATTATTACATTCACGAACTAAACTACTACAAGTACCATTACATCCAGTCTCATGAAGAATAATAGCAGTTGCCATATAAGGATCAATTCCTAATTGTAATGAATAACTAGCAATTAAGTATCCTTTTCCTGAAATAGTAGAATTTAATGAACGATTAAGCTTCTCTGCCAACTCTCCCATTGTTAATCCATCATAAACTATAGGATCAACTGGAACAGTACTAACTTCTTCATATGTTTTTACATCTTCTAGTTCATTTTCTATAACTACTTCTTCTACATCATCTAAAGTATTATCTTCTACTTCAGTATTATTATTAGATTCATCTGCAGGCTCTGCAGTATTATTTTCATTCTTATTATTAACTTCTTCTACCTTACCTGCATTTAAATCATTCATTGTCACAGTTTCATAAGCTACAGTATTCTCTTCTATTTGAAAAGCTTTATACTGTAATACTCCAGCCAAGCCTATCATAAAAACACCAATAGATGCTAAAGTAAGACTCAGCTTACTAACTTTTTTCATAGTTCCTCCTTCAAATAAGAACAATATAATTGTACCAAATATCTATATATTTGTCAAATTTGACACCCGAACCTATTATATTATATGTTTTTTATTGACTTTTTATTGTTTTTATTTCTATAAGAAATATACATCAAAGTACCACCTATTATAATCAACAATCCACCTATTAAATAAATATATGTAGCATTACTTCCTGTATTTGGTACTTCAATAGGTTTAGAGTTAAACATAACCCCACTTTGAATATCACCAGTCTCTAATACTTCAAAATCAATAACAGATGTATTTAACACATATCCATCTGGAGCGATTGTCTCTTTAAGAGTATATCTACCTACAGGAAGTTTCTCTATATAATGTGGAGTATTACTTGATATCCATTCTTCTACAATATTACCATTACTATCTCTAATTACTAAATGAGCCCCTTCTACTTCTACACTATTGGCCATATCAAGTTTACTTATATTTATCTTTGTAAAGTCATTAACATAATTTATTATACTTACATTACTATCATCAGTAACACTAAAGTATATAGGACTATTATTAACAATTACTCCATCTGGTGTATCTAATTGTTTTAATACATAGTCACCCAACTCTAAAGTATCACTAATATAACCATCTTTAGTAGTCTCAAACTCATCAACTACTTCTCCTGTTCTAGTCTCTAAGCTATACTTATATCCTTCTTCTGCATCTACTACTAATTTTCTATCATTAACACTAACAGTAGTAACATCATTACTAATATTAACAGTCTGAACTTTACCTGTCTCTAATACTTCAAAAGTAATTTTAGAACCCGTTCCCACATAACCAGCTGGAGCCTCTAATTCTTCTAAAATATAAATACCAGCTGATAATCTAACTTGATAAGGCTCATTTGTACTAATAAACTCTATAGAATCAAAATCTCCATTTTCTTTAGTCAATCTCATTCGAGCCCCTGCTATATATTCTCCATTCCTAGCATCTATCTTACCTAAGTTTACTATTATTGGTTTATTTTCAATTTCAAGATTAATTTCTTCTGTAGTATCTTCAATAACTAATTCATGAAAACTCTCATCTAAAATATACCCATCAGGAGCTTGTTTTTCTTTTATATAATAAGTACCAACTTCTAAAGTAGATAAATCTATACTACTTACATCAGTTAAATCTATATCTCTAATATATTCTTTATTATTATTGTATAAGCCTAATATTGATCCTAAAATAGGCTCTTTACTTTCACTATCTATCTTTGTAACAGTAACTTTTCTTTTTTTATTAGATAATTTATATACAAAAGTACTATCACTATTAGCATTAAAATCTATTTCTAATACTTCACTAGTTCTAATATAACCATCAGGAGCTTTAACTTCTTCTAATTTATATTTCCCATAAGGAACATTTATTTCTGTTGGAACATTACTACTTGTAAATGTTTCAACTTCATCTCCATTACTATTGGTAAGTCTCAATGTTGCATCTGCAACATATTCTTCAGTATCAGCATCTACTTTTCCAATATTTATAAAAGATTTAACATTTTTCATTGTTACTTGAATACTTGTAGTATTCTCATCTATCGTAAAGCTTTCTCTTTCTTTATTTAAAGCATAACCACTAGGTGCCTCTATTTCTTCTACATAATATGTACCTGGACTTAATTTATCAAGAGTATATGCTTCTTTAGTAGTAGTAAATGTCTCTATCTCATCACCAATACTATTAGTAACTCTTAACTTTGCTCCACTTAAAGGATTACCTTCTTCATCAACTTTATTTATAACTACTTGATTATTTGAATTATAGAATGTTACAGTCTTAGCTTCTTTCTCTTCTCCTGTAATAGTAACTGGAATCTCACTATTACTTAAAGTATATCCATTAGGAGCAGAAATCTCTATTACTTTATATTCACCAGGTACTACTCCTCTAATACTATGAGCTTTATTATTAGTAGTCCATTCATCAATAATACTATTATCAGAAACTCTAACTAATCTTAATACCGCTCCACTTACAAAATCATTATTACTAGCATCTTTCTTTTCTATTAACACTTCATTCTTCTCATCTTCAAAATCAACAGTAATACTAGTATGATTTTTATCTAATGTAAATTCTTTTTCTTCATTACTTACAAAATAACCAGACGGTGCAGATACTTCAACCACTTTATAAGTACCTTCACTTAATTTAGTAGTATCAACACTAACATAATCATCAGTTGTTGTTATTGTATCAACTACTTCATTGTTACTATTAACAATATTTAAGACTGCTCCACTAACTACATCACCTGTATCACTATCTATTTTTCTTATTCTTACATCATACTTTGAATTAGTAATCGTACTACTAATATTTAAATCACTATCACTTATTACTACATTAGTACTCTCTTTATCTATATAATATCCATTAGGAGCCCTTACCTCTTTTATCTCATACTCCCCAGGTAATAAGTTATCTACTAAATAATCTTCAGTTGTAGTAGTAAAGTTTGCTACACTCTTATTTGTTGCCTTTCTAATTACTTCAATATTTGCTCCTTCCAAAGGAGTATTATCACTACTATCTACCTTTTTTATTGTTAAACTTCCACTTGGCATTTTAACACTAGCAGATACAGTCTTCTGTTTAGGTACACCTACAAGTGTACTAACAACTGACTGTTGCATTGTATCTACCATATCACTAGGAGGATCATAACTGTAAGCAACATATTCTGTATAATTTACTATCACATTTATATTTACATTTATAGGATTATCTATCTTAGATAAATCTACTCTTAATTTAAAACCTTCTCCACTATTTATAGTATTAGTACCTACTACAACATCACTACTATTAAGAACTTCAACTGCACTATTATCTATACTAACAGCATAACTATCATAACTAACATTACTATTTACAGTTATTAAATCAGTAATTAAATATCTATTATCACTACTTAATTTAAAGTCACTAGTAGAAATATTAAAACTTGGATTAATTGTAACAGGATTATTTTTAGCATAAACTGCCCCTGTTATTAATGGTTCTATAACACTATAATAAGAACTGTTTTTAATAACTTTTTTTTGATTAGCAGTTAAAACTCCATCAATATCATCACTAACACCATTTACCCTATCTTGATAAAACCAAATTGCAACTTGTGTTAAATAATCATCATTTTTATCATTACCAGTTAAACTTTTATTAGGATAAGCATTTTGCAAAATATAAACATAACCTGCATCAAGAGGAACTTCATTTTTAGTAATAGTTTTAGGACTATTATTATTAGGCCATCCTTTTTCTTTTTCAAGACAATAAACAGTATATCTATTACTACCATCATAAGCATAATATGGTACTAAAGATATAATTTCATCATCACTCAATCCTTCACTAAATAAAGTAACCCTATCAGTAAGAGTATCTCCCATACCAGTCGTTAATGTATCAGGTAACTCCGTTGGAATAGCATATGAACTTGCTACTGTTTTACCTAAAAATATAATCATAATAATTGAAAAGAAGATACTAACTGTAACTTTCATCCAATCATTTTCACTTTTCTTAAACAAACGACCTATCTTACCTAACATATTCATCACCTATTATAAATAAAGTATATCACAAAAAAATAGTAATTAAATACTATTTTTTAACAAACTAAGACTAACTTTTTTCTTATCTAAATCTATAGAATCTACATAACAATCAACTATATCACCAACACTAAATAAATCACTAGGATTTTTAATATACTCATTAGTTAATTTTGAAATATGAGCAAGACCATCATTTTTTAAACCTATATCAATAAATAGACCAAAATCGACTACATTACGTACTGTTCCTTGTAATTTATCACCTATTTTTAAATCTTCTATATGTAAGATATCACTTCTTAAAATTGGTTGTGGATAATTATCACGTAAATCCCTCATAGGTTTTTCTAAAGACTCTATAATATCAGTCAAAGTATATTTATCAACATCAATTTCTTTACTAAGACTCTCTATATCTAAACTATTAAGTTTATCACCAAGTTCCCTACTACCTAAATCTTTTTCACTAAATCCTAAATAATCTAAAAGTTCTCTAGTTTTATCATAACTCTCAGGATGAATAGAAGTTTTATCTAAAGGATTATCTCCATCAAGTATTCTAAGGAAACCAACTGATTGTTCATATACTTTATCAGTAACACCTTTAATATTATGAATCTCATCTCTATTTTTAAACTTACCATATTTATCTCTAAATGAAATAATATTATCTATTACTTTTTTATTAAGGCCAGAAACATATTTTAATAAGGAAGGGCTAGCAGTGTTTATATTAACACCAACACCATTAACTGCTTTACTAACAACAAAGTTTAATGATTCATCTAGTTTTTTAACAGGTACATCATGTTGATAAAGACCAACCCCTATACTTTTAGGATCAATTTTAACTAGTTCAGATAAAGCATCTTGTACACGTCTTCCGATACTAACTGCACTTCTTTTTTCTACAGTCAAATCAGGAAACTCTTCTATTGCAAGTTTACTTGCAGAATAAACTGATGCCCCTGCTTCACTTACTATTATATATGAAACGTCTCTTTTAGCATCTTTAATTGCCTCTGCTACAAAAGCTTCACTTTCACGAGATGCTGTACCATTACCTATTGCAATTACATCTATATTATATTTATCAATAAGTTCAAGTAATTTCTTCTTAGAACCTTCTATATCATTATGTGGCTCTGTTGGGTAAATTACATCAATATCTAACACTTTACCAGTCTTATCTAAAACAGCAAGTTTACATCCTGTTCTAAAAGCAGGGTCATATCCTAGCACAATTTTATCTTTTAAAGGAGGAGTAAGTAAAAGTTTCTCTACATTAGTAGAAAAATTATCAATAGCACGTACCTCACCTTTTTCTTTAAGTTCAGCCCTAATCTCTCTATCTACACTAGGAAGTATTAAACGTTTAAGACTATCATTAATTGCCTCAAGTATTATTTCATAACAAAATGACTCTTTATTCTTAATAACTTTAGTCTCTAAATATTTAACTATCTTTTCTACATCATAATCTAATTTAACAGATAAAACTCCTTCTTTTTCTCCTCTATTTATCGCCAATATTCGATGAGGTTTAATGTATTTTACTGTTTCACTAAACTCATAATAGTTACTATAAGTCTTCTCTTCATCTTCTACATTCTTCTTTAATTTACTAACAATTACCCCTTCTTTAAAAATATAACTTCTAATCCATTTACGATAGTAAGCATTATCACTAATCCATTCAGCGATAATATACTTAGCCCCAGTTATAGCATCTTCTACAGTCTTAACTTTATCATTAAGATAACGACTTGCTATTTGTTCAATATCTCCCTTAACCGGACAAGACATAATAATTTTAGCAAGAGGCTCTAATCCATTATTAATAGCATCAGTTGCCTTAGTCTTTTTCTTCTCTTTATAAGGACGATATAAATCATCTACTTCAACAAGTTTAGTACATTTCATAATAGATGCTTTTAAATCATCAGTAAGAAGTCCTTTCTCATCAATTAATCTAATAACATCTTCTTTACGTTTCAAAAAATTAACTTGATACTGATAAACATCATCTATAGATTTAATAACTTCTTCATTTAAAGCTCCAGTCGCTTCTTTACGATATCTTGCAATAAAAGGAATAGTATTACCTTCTTCTAATAATTTTAAAACAGTCATAACCTGTTTTTTACTAATATCTAAATCTTTACTAATTTCTTCAATAATTACTTCATTCATAAATTTCCTCTTTTCTAACACTATCTATTTTATTACAAATAACAAAATGATTAAAGAAAAAAAGAATTATTTGACGTAAAAAGAAAAGAATTTCTAATATAATAGAAATCCCCTATACATAAGTAAAGTCAGTTACACCACTGTCTCTGATTGCAGAGTTAGGTATTGTCCAAGTATTTCTTGTTACTAGTATTTCTGTCATATTTGTATTCTTTGCAAACATATCAAAAAAATTTGTGACATTTGAAGTATCAAAATTACTTAAATCTATTTTTTTTAAAGAACTACATCCAAAAAACATAGACATCATATTAGTTACCTTTAAAGTACTAAATTTTTTACTAAAAATGATATTATCTAACTTCATATAATCTACAGTCATTAAATCCATGGAAAACATCATTGCCATATTAGTAACATTTGAAGTATCAAAATTACTTAGATTCAATTCAAATAAATATTTATTTTGTGTAAACATATAACTCATATTGGTTACTTTTGATGTTTCTAAATTATCTAACATTATTTCTTTCAGATTAGATGATTGAAAAAACAATCTACTCATATTAGTAGTTATACTAGTATCTAAATACATTAGAGTTGTTCGGAAACTAAATTTAGGCAATATCTAAATTTAGTTTCCGAACAACTCTATACTATTAAAATACAAATAATCATGAATGAAAAAAATAGAAAAATTGTATCTGTATGTTTTGATAAAGGAAGTGTTCATGACTTTAACATATTTAAAAACACTACTAAAGAATTGCCAGATACATTGAAGTTTCTTGCAGATAGTGGATATCAAGGAATACTAGATTATTTTAAAAATAGTATGACACCAAAAAAGAAATCAAAGAATAATCCGCTTACCGACGAAGATAAAGAACTAAATACTTTGATTTCTAGTATTAGAATAACAGTTGAACACGTAAATAGTCAACTAAAAATTTTTAGAATTTTGTCTGAAAGGTATAGAAGTCGCATAAATACATTTTATTCTAGGTTTCTTATAATATGCAGTTTTTATAATCTTTGCTTAGATACTTAGTTTCGCAAGAAGTCTAATATATTATAAAATCTTCCTCTTTATGTTTAATTATTACAAATAAATTCTACATTGTTATTGAGTAAAACCTCTATAGTTAAATAAAAAGCTAATAACGTTTTTCCTGCTTCACTAACTTGGCATGTACAACCATTTTCTCACTATTATTATAACATGTTGATAAAGTAAGAATCTTATTTTGGGTATTTACACTAGTATCAAAAGAAATCATACTACGATTTTGAATAAGTTCCAAAAACTCACGATATTCTATACTGTTACTAAAATTAGTATGTAAATAATCATTAGTTGTCTTAATATGATAAGCACTAAATATTTCAAATAAGTAATTATAACTTAAAGTTGACACTTTAATATAGTATTGTTCCTCTTTTAACCATTCATCAGTAAGTACATTTTTTAAACTACCAAACATAGTACCATCAACTCTACCATGAGCATAAATAATAGTATTAGTATCAAGAGGATCCAAACGATTTCGATAATCTAAAAATAACCAACCAGCATTATTATAACTCTTATCAAAGGAATGAGTTAAATAATAAGAATTGTCTTCATGATGTACAAAAGGATAATCAATATTAGTATTAGGAATTTGAATCCATCCCATAATCTCTTCATTTAAATCTAATAGATTTGTAAAATCAACACTTAACAAATCTACATCATAATATCTACTACTATCTAACATTTCTGTAGTAGTAGTATCTTTAGGTTCATTAATTTGAACAATATCTTGTAACTTTTCAATTTGTTCATTTGTTGTCTGATTATCTTGATACCAAAGAATAATATGATATAAAGAAAAGAAGAATACTATGATAAAAATAAGTAAAATAAGAATAACAAGTATCATTTTCCATTTTTTCATAGTATTCCTCCTAAATTATTTCATCATCATCAAAGATATCTTTGTTATCAGATAACACCTCTACTTTTGTTTCTGCCACTTCACTTTCAAGAGGCATTATAGAAACATTAGTTGAATTGTCATTTATTTGAGTATATCTATTTTTATTTTTCTTATGACGAACACTCACGATTACTGCAATGATAATTAATAAAATAGCAATTATTAAACTAATGTATAAAATAATATCAGCAGTAGATAAAGACCTATCTTCTACAGTCTGTTCTTCAACTTGCTTATTATATTCTATTCTTTCCCCACGAACTAGTAACCGATGAGTATTAATAGCATATGGTGTACATGTAACTAAAGTAACATAGTCTTTACCGTCTACTATTTTTAAAGCTTCTGTTTCTGATGGCTCTGTAACTAATATTTGGTCTACTTGGTAGGCAAGAACTTCATTTAAAACATAAATATAAAAGATGTCTCCTTCTTCGAGTTGATCTAGATCTGTAAATAGACGTGAAGAAGGAAGTCCTCGGTGTGCCGATAAAATAGCATGTGTGCTTTCACCTCCCACAGGAAAAGAGCTTCCTTCTAGATGTCCTACCCCTTTTTGCAATATATCTGAACTAGTACCATGATAGATTGGAATTCTAACATCAATCTTTGGTATGGAGATATATCCCATCATTCCGTTATCATCCACATTTAAAATAGATAAATACTCAGTAGAATTTGTTTGAACAGGATTTTGGAAAACATCAATAATATCTGTTGTAGAAATAGAAGAATTATACTTTCTAGCTTCAGTTAACATTTGATTATTTTCCGTTTCACTATTTTGAACAATCGTATCATCATAAGTACCAATAACTTTTTGATACTGTACTTTATTGACTTGATTACTAATTAAAGGAAAAAGGATAATTCCTAATCCCAAAACAATCATAAGGATAAATAGAAAAATAATAAGTTTTTCTTTTATCTCTTTATTCATGAATTAATTATGTTTCTCCCCCTTATTGTTGTTTTTCTTACGATAAACAAGGAAGAAATAAATTGCTCCTCCAACAATTGCTAAACCAACTAAAGTAATTGCAATAGTTCCAATACCACCAGTAACTGGTAATAAACCAAGTTCTGTATTAGCTACTTCTAAACGATAGTATCCTGGTGTATCAGCTTCATCTAAGCTTCCTTCAACTGGACCTACTTTAATTTCACGAATTGTATTATCTAAACGATAACCAGTAGGAGCTTTTGTTTCTTGAACATAATAAGTTCCTTCAGCTAATCCAGCATAGGTAGCAATACCTTCACCATTAGTAGTTACTGTTGTAACAATATTTTCTAAACCACTATCTTTATAAATAGCAAACTCTGCACCTTGTAATGGAGTAGAATTATTACCATCTTCATATTTATATATTTCTAATCCATACAAATAAATATCAACAGAACCTCCACCTTCTTCTGGAGAAGTTGTATAAGTTCCATCTCCGTATGGATCATTAGAATAAGTTAATTGAGCGTTGTTACTATTTCCTCCATCAACACCTATTCCAGCATTACTATTTAATTTAGCTGTATAATTAATTGTTACAGTAGTACTATTAATATTAGCAACATTAAACTCAATTGTCATAGTTCTTCCAGATATATCAATAGTTGCAACTGTCTCAGATTCACTATTTGTTACTGTACCATTACTTGCTGTAGTTAAAGTTTCTGCACCATCTTGAATTGTAACATTAGTAACAGCATTAAAATCTAATCCTTCACTAAGAGTATCGGTAATTGTATAAACTTTGTTAGTTGCATTTGTAGGATAAGTAGGAACTGTACCTACGATTATAAATGGAACGTCATCTCCAATAGAGTAAGATCCACTATCATATCCATCTTCTCCCACAGATTTTGTGATACCTGCATCACTTACTTTTGCGACAATTTCTTCATTATTAATCTGCCAACCACTACCAGAAGCAGTAAAATCAATATTTCCAACCATAACTGCATATACCTTAATTGTGCTAGTTGGAAGTACTAAATAAGAACCTGCTTCTACCGCAGCACTTGCAGTAGTTCCTGAAACTGGCATATCTGTTCCAGAAATACTATTTGCTCTAATATAACCAGCATAAGCACTAGCTAGTTTATCTATATCAGAAGCTGATAAAGTAGAACCAGATGTAATATTTCCGCTAGTATAACTATAATAATCATCTATTGTTATATCATTATAACTTTCTCCATAACTACTACTTAAAAAGCTCTTAAAATCAGCAGTAAATTCATAAGTAATTACATTAGTAGAACTATTATAGAATGTATCTAGAATTTTATAAGCTCTAAATGTATCACTAGCTTCTACACCTGTAACGGATAAACTAGCTGTATCTGTTACAAGTCTGCTATTAGGGTCAGTTGTACCAGGAGTACCACTTGTAGTAATAGCATGTACATTAAGCATTCCTATGAACAAAAATATTGTAAGAATACTCATTAATAATATTTTATTTCTTTTTTTCATTTTTCTCACCTTTCTTTTTTAAAATATAAATTATTACCCCAAATATAATAATAATAGAAGTGACAAGTAATATTACATAAAAAATAATATTATCTATAGTATTTGGCACTGCTTCAGAATTATTATCACTGTTATTATCACCTGGAGAAGTGACTTCTTGTTCTAACTCTTCTTTTTCTGTCTTTATATTTATTTTAACATCATATTGATAAGCACCATTTTCAAGTGTTGGAATATTAATTATCGTTGGAGAAGCATCATAACGACAATTATCAACTACTTTGCTATCTACTGTTACTAAATATAAACCAGGTACCAGAGAGGAAAAGTTAGCAATACCATTCTGATTTGTCTTTAAAAGACTGGTGGATTGTAAACTATTATCTTCAATATAGCGTTCAATCACCTCGGCTTGTAAAGTCAATTCAGATGCACTAATATCGGTAGTATCGAAAGCAACACTCTGATACTCATCAGTAAACATAAACTCTCCAGATGCATCTATACCAGCTAAATAGTATAAAGAAACATCTACATTAGTAAGCAAGAGTGTATCATACTGATAAGTAACCGTGAGACTAGATGGTCTAGAAACATCAATACTTTCCGCCTTTACATCCAAAATTCCAAAGATGGAAATAGAAAGGAGAAAAATCATACTACATATTACTTTTTTCATGTTTTTCACCTCTTTTTCTTATTACCACAATTAAGCATACTACTCCAGCAATCACTAGTATTAAACCTATAACTATATATGGAATAACACCACTGCCACCTGTATTTGGTAATACATTAATTGCAGAATTAATAATAGACACTTCATTCACTCCATTTTGAGTAGAAACATCATATTCAGGAATAGTAATAGTTCCATCACTACCCACATTTATTTCCAATACTTTACCTAATATTTGATAACCAGTAGGAACTTTTGTTTCTGCCAAATAATATGTAGTATTTGGGGTCAAACCATTAAAGGACAAGCCCGTAGAAACAACGTTTGTCAATTCTTGATTACGATACAAAGTAAATTCTGCACCGGTTAACGTCTCATTATCTTCATTAATCTTATTAATTTCTAAAGATATGTTTGCAACAGTAAAATCTGCTTTGGCAATATAATCTTGACTTGTATCTAAATAATAATTATTATCTGCTAAAGCTCCAGTTAACTCTACTACATTTGTAATATTTTTAACAACTTCACTTCCTGCTTCATACCTAGCATGTACTGTGACACTGTTTCCTGGAGATATTGTTGGTATTAAGACATAACTATCATTTCTAACTGTATAATTATCACCACTCACAAAGGAAGAACCATCTGTTTTCTCCTCCAAAATAACGTCTTTAATTGCAAAATCAGCTGTATTGGTTACTGTAATATCAAAAGTGACTATATCACCTTTTTTATAAGAATCTTGCTTATTGGAAATACTTTTTATAATTGTTGGGGAAAATGTACCAGTCTCAACTGCCCATTCACCATAGATCACAATATTTTCTTCAGGCATTGTAAATTCATCTGCATAATACCAACCAAGGAAGCGATAGCCAGATGCTTCTGGATAGGAAGCAAGTGTTACTTTATCTCCTGGATAATGACTTTCCACTTCTGGCAATAGACTATCAGCATTTGGTGGTATTACTGAACCTTGAAACTGATAAGTAACTGTATAACTGATTCTTTCAAAACTTCCTACTATCTCGACATCGTGTTTTGGCATCGTAAAGATAGTAGATTCATCATCAGAAGTATCTGGGAGTTCAACATCAGTTGATGTCCAACCAAGAAAACGATAGCCATTGATGACATCTCCTGGTTTTAGGGAATCCAATTTAACATCACTACCAACTGCATAACTTTTTTCAAGGGGAACAGCATAGCCTTCTGGAGCATCGCCAGAAATAGTATAACTTACATTATATTTATCGTTTTTAGCGGTAAAACTTCCTACAAAAGTTACAGTATTAGAAGGCATCGTAAATGAGCCATTAGATACAATTGCATCATCTGTTGTCCAACCGCTAAAATCATAACCATCTACTGTTATATCTTGGCTAACACCGACAGTACTTCCTGCTATATAAGAAGTAGTAGGAGGTGGTGAAGGTGCTCCTTCAGGAACATCCCCTTCATATTGATACATTACTTGGTATGTTGCTACATTATTATTACCTACAAAAGTATGAACAGTATTAGAATTAACAGTACTATTGCCTTCTCTACCATAAGCAGTATTATAAAAATCAATTCTATTAATACCAGTTGGTAAAGTTGGAGTCTGAGTAATAATACCTACTGTTAATTTACAGCCAGCTTGTAAATTTTTAACTCTGAAGGATACTGTACGAGTTAATTCATTATAATTCAATCCATTCACGCCATCGACAACATAACCTGAACAGAATGTTCCATCACTACGTTTAACAGCATTAATTCCATCATCTTCAGCTGGAGATACAAAACCTTTAAATGTTAAACCAGCTGGTATTTTATCTTCTACATAGATGTAATCACTATAAACTTTGGCTGTAGCATTGTCACTAGAAATGGTGGCTTCTGCATCTTTTCCGTCATAAATAACATCAATGTAATATATTAATTCACTGTTTTCCTCAACTCTAACATCATTTTCAATTGGTGCGGCTAAAGAAGGAGAGGCTATAATCGCAACAATGATAGCAACTATGGCTAAAACGAGCAAGCCAATTACTATTTTTTTCTTTTCTTTCATCTTAATTCTCCTTTCTGTAAATTAATATATTTTTATTGTTTATCAACTACATATGGATCGCTACTGCTTCCATCGCCGCTTATAACTTTAATTCCAGGAATAAGTGAAACAGAAGGACGAATTCCTAACGAACTAGTAATGCCACTTAAACCATCAAAAGTAAACATATCAATATTTGTGACGCGATAAATCAAAAGATTACCAGGAGAAATACTCCACCAATTTTGGCCCGTTTCTAAATAGTTGCTCGTAGATTTACCTGCTAGTACCAATTCATCAGATGTTAATAATCCAACCGGATATGTTAACCTTCCATTGCCATTATTACTGTTTACTGTAAAAGAATCTTCGGTATAACTACAATCTAAACTAGGTTTACCATTATTTTTTCTATCAGAAGTTTCAAAGTTCAAATCAAGCATATCACCAGTATAAACGTATTTGTGAACACTACGATCATTACACCATACCGTATCTTCTAAATAGTCTGTATATTCTTGTATATTATTACTATACCACGAATCTACTGATGCCTTTACCGTAGAATCAGTAGAATTGCTACTTATTATTCGAGTAGAAGTTACTATATCTACATCATTTATAGTACGACCGCCAGTAAATATAACACCTTCAAAAGCAGTTATATAAGTAGGTTTGATGACATAATGTTAAGCAAATTATGGCATATTTTAGTCAAAAAAATATGTCATAATTTTA
>CAMMKE010000012.1 GCA_946497375.1 uncultured Mycoplasmatota bacterium | reverse complement strand
AAATGCATTATCAAAATAAAATCTTGTTGGTAACATATATTATCACTTTCCTTTCTCATTACAATTATGTTATAACACTAATTTTAGCACTTGTCAAGTTAAAGTGCTAATCATTTTTATTATTTACATATTTCTATTTTTTATACATTATTGCAAAAAAAACTTGCGTAATTGATAGTTTTATGGTTATAATAGGTATGTATTTCAGATGGCGGTATTGGTGAAGTGGTTAACACGCTGGTTTGTGGCACCAGTATGCAAGGGTTCGATTCCCTTATACCGCCCCATAATGGAAAGTTAGTCGTAAAGACTTAATGATATAGTCGATTCTTAGGAGTCGATTTTTGTTTGTTAAAAATAAATTGGTAATATTTGGTAAAATGTTTGCAATATTTGTAGAAATGTAATAGAATGTAATTGTGGATGAGTTATCTGTTTTTATAGATATCTTCTGAAGCAGAAAGGGATGATTTTGTGTTAAAAGCAATTTTGTCCTTAGTGGTACACTCTTAATATGAATTAGTACTTTCGAAAATCATTATTATTTATTTTCAATGCATGCAATCTTGCAATGATATATATTGCATATATTGCGTTAATTCTAGAATGGATTTAGAGGTAATGGTAGTATTATTAATATTAAATTCATTAAACCACTTTGATTTTTTATGAGTAGAAATTAATGAATATAGGTCTGACAAACCTTTGTAGGTGTAAACATTGATTTATACTTGATGCATAACTTATAAATCATTGCATACTCATCGATGAAGCTAACGTGTCATGTTAGCTTTTTTCGTGATTATAAGAATTCAAAATATTAATAATGTTACAACCATGACATTAGAAGATATGGTATAATGCTATTAGATGAAGGTGATGTTGTGAGTGAAAGAAATTTTGATTCTAGTATAAATCAATATAATGAGATAGATAATCCTAAAGGCTGTGTTAAACAATTACAATGGGACATGGCTATTGCTTTACAAGAGGTAGATAATTTAAAACCATCTAAATATCTAGAACATATTAAAGAAAAGAATGTTTTAGGTGAATTAACAATAGAAGAGGTAGAGAAAAGTCTAAAAGAATATTATGTAGAAAAAGAAAAACAAAATAATATTAATCATAATGAATTAGAATGTGACTTTGTATCTATGAGAATAGTTGAATTATTGGAAAAAGATGATTTTGAGTTGTCTATAGATTATTTAAAGTATATTCATAAATATCTATTTCAAGATGTTTATGAATTTGCAGGAGAGTTTAGAGATATTAATTTTTCTAAACATGAGATTATCTTAAATAATGATTCAGTTGCTTATGGAGATTATAAGACTTTAAAGGAATCTTTAGAATATGATATAAGTTTAGAAAAAGAGAAAAATTATAAAGATATATCTATTGTAGATGTAATTAAAAATATTACTGATTTTTCTTCTAGTTTATGGCAAGTACATCCTTTTAGAGAAGGCAATACTAGAACAATAGCTTTATTTATAGAAAAGCATTTAATTAGTCTAGGGTATAATGTAGATGAATCTTTATTTAAAGATAAATCAGTATATTTTAGAAATGCATTAGCTAGAAGTAATTACTTTAATAATACTTTAAATATTAAGGAAGATAAAAGTTATTTAATTAAGTTTTATGAGAATTTGTTATTAGGTAAAAATAATAATTTACATTCAGAAGATTTGATAGTGAAAGAGATATTTTAGAAAAAGTGTCTGAAATAACAAGTGATTCGCAGCACTTTTTTGGTGTTTTTATTTTTCAGATATTCATGATATAATGAAAAAAGAAAGGTAGTGGGAGTAATGACTGAATTAGAATTAAAGAAATTAGAAAGTAAGTTATGGTCTGCAGCAGATAAGATGAGAGGAGCTGTTTCTGTATCAGATTATAAATTTATTGTATTAGGATTAATCTTCTTAAAATATATCTCTGACTCTTTTGAGGATAAGTATAAAGAGTTAGTGGAAGAAGGAGCAGGTTTAGAAGAAGAAAGAGATTGTTATATTGCTGAAAACATATTTTATGTTCCACAAAAAGCGAGATGGGAATATTTAGTAGAACACTCAAAAGATCCAAACATTGGAGAAATTATTGATGATGCTTTAACAGCCATAGAAAAAGAAAATAGATCTTTAAAAAATGTTTTACCAAAAGATTATAATTCTCCAACAATGAGAAATGTTAATTTAGGAGAGCTAATAGATTTATTTACAAATATTAAAGTAGGTACAAAAGAAGCAAAAGCTAAAGATTTATTGGGTAGAATATACGAATATTTTTTAGGACAGTTTGCAAAGAATGAACTACAAAAAGGTGGAGAGTTTTATACACCAGCATGTTTAGTTAGAACAATGGTTGAATGTATAGAACCATTTCAAGGTAATGTCTATGATCCAGCATGTGGATCAGGTGGTATGTTCGTACAATCTATGAAATTTGTTAATGATCATCAAGGAAATCCATATAATATTGGTATTTTTGGGCAGGAAAAAAATCCGACTACTTGGAGACTTGCTAAAATGAATTTAGCTATAAGGTCAATGTATGGTGATCTAGGTAAATATGCAGCAGATACTTTTACAGAAGATCTTCATAAAGATTTAAAAGCAGATTTTATTTTAGCTAATCCACCATTTAATATGGAATGGGATAGAGATAAAGTAGAAGATGATCCTAGATGGAAATATGGTTTACCACCAAAAAATAATGCAAATTATGCATGGTTACAACATATGATTTCAAAGTTATCACAAAATGGGAAAATGGCTTGTATTCTTGCTAATGGGTCATTATCTGCAGGTGGTCAAGAAGAAAAATTAGAGATAAGATAATTGAGAATGATTTAGTAGATTGTATTATAGCTATGCCTACAAATTTATTTTATACAGTTACTGTTCCTTGTTGTATATGGATAATAAACAGAAATAAGAAACAAAAAGGAAGGACACTATTTATAAATGCAGCAAGTTTAGGAACAATGGTTACTAGACGATTAAGAGAATTATCTGATTCTGATATTAAAAAAATTGCAGATACATATCACAACTATCAAAATAATGAAAAATATGAAAATATAAAAGGCTTCTGCTATTCAGCTTCTACAGATGAAATTAAAGCAAATGATAATGTTTTAACACCAGGAAGATATGTTGGTGTGGAAGAAACAGAAGATGATGGTATTCCTTTTGAAGAAAAAATGAAAAATATTACATCAGAATTATCTAAACAATTTGAAGAATCTCATAGACTGGAAGATGAAATAAAGAAAAATTTAAAAGCTATTGGTTATGAGATATAAGTAAGCAAATAGTGATTTGTAGAAGAAAGGAGTATATTTATGAAACTTATTAAAATTGGAGATGTTGCTAAGAGTATTGTTAGTGGAGGAACGCCTAAATCTACTAAAAGCGAATATTATAACGGGAACATTCCTTGGCTAAATACAAAAGAAATAAATTTTAATAGAATATATGATACTGAAAAACATATTACAAAAGAAGGTTTAAATAATTCTTCGGCAAAATATATAAAAGAAAACTGTGTAATTATTGCCATGTATGGAGCTACAGCTGGTAGAGTAGCTATAAATAAAATCCCTTTAACTACTAATCAAGCATGTTGTAATATTGAAGTTGATCCAACTAAAATGGATTATAATTATTTATATTATGCAATTAAAAATGACTGGGAGCATCTTGCATCATTAGCTAATGGTGGAGCTCAACAAAATTTGAATTCTTTAATAATAAAGGAATTTGAAATTCCATATGTTGATATGACGAAACAAAAAAAAATTTCTAAAATTTTAACTTCAATAGATAGCAAAATAGAATTAAATAATGAGATTAATAATAATTTGTATAAGCTTTCTAAACAATTATTATTAAAATATCTAGATGAAAATAATGATTCTAAAGAAATCAACATAGGTGAATTATTAAATGTATTTACAGGAAAAAGGAATGCAAATGAAACATCACCAAATGGAAAATATAAGTTTTTCTCTTGTGCTCCGGGGAATTTGTTATCTGATACTTATATTTATGATGGTGCTGCAATTATTGTAGCAGGAAATGGTGCATATACTGGAAGGACAAGATTTTATGATGGTAAATTTGAATTATATCAAAGAACATACGGTCTGACATTAAAAGATAATCTAGACATTAATAACATATATGGATTATATTTGTTTATGAAAACTGTATTTGAACCTGATAAAATGGGAGGAACTCATGGTTCTGCAATACCATATATTGTTTTATCTGATTTGGTTAATTATAAGTTAAAATATAATAAGACAGAGTTTGATAGGTTTTCAGATTTAGTTAGTAATAATATTAAAATGATACAAGAAAATGAAAAATCTAATGAAGAATTATCAAAACTAAGAGATACATTATTACCGAAATTAATGAATGATGAAATAAATTTGGATAATATAGATATTTAATCATGCAATTGCGATTTGGAGGTTTAATTTATGAAAGATAAAAAAGAAGAATGCACCAATTTAGCAGAAGAAATTTTGAAGAATATAGAATTATCAGAGATTCCTTTTAAATCTATCATTTTAAAATGTTTAAGACTGTGCCGATTAATGAATGATGAGACAGGCATTAAATTATTTACCTATGAAGCTTCAGGATATCCACTAGATAAATCAGGGCTTCTTACAAATGAGTCTTGGAATTTATGTAGAATAAGTGGTAGAATTCATTATGATAAAGATGAAAATGGTAAATATAAAGAATTTGCATTTATATCTACAATAAGTGAAATGGAAGCATCAATTGAAGTTCAATTAGAGAGGATGAAGGTAATTTCAGATCCCACTTCATATGGTGATAATGTTACTCCACTGGCCATATCTACAGCCAAAAATACAGGTGAGAGAAATAATGTTACAAAATCTATCAGAGATGATGCGAAAAGAATTGAAACAATTAAAGTAAAAATATATGATTATGTATTAAAGATTTACAATGATTTATTATATGGAAATATAGTTGAAGACATATTTAGAAGAAATAGAAATACCGTAGATAATGAATTGTTAAATACTTGCCCAGAAGCCATAAAAAAATTATCATCAATATATGATAATTTATCCTCATCAAATGAAGAAGACTGGGCAAACGCTATTCATTCTTGTAGAAGAATATTAAAAGAGGTGGCAGATAATTTATATCCACCAACAGACAAAACTATTAGTGTTGGTAAAAAGGAAATTAAATTAGGAGAAGAACAATATATTAATCGATTAATTCAGTATATTGATAGTAATTCAGCTAGTAAAACATACAAAAGTATTGTAGGAACTTCCCTTGAAGATATTGGCAATAAGTTGGATGCCCTTAATAATGCTGCATGTAAAGGGACGCATAATAAATTGACAAAATTTGAAGCTGAGAGATATCTAATATATACATATTTGTTTTTAGGAGATATTTTATCATTAATGTAAATAAATGTAGTTTTATAAATAATACTTAATGTAGACAATGATAATAGATATGTTGAAATAATTGACTTATAAATATGAATTAACAAAAGCTATAGAGATTTAATTATACAACTTGAATTTCTATAATTAAAAAATATTGATAGCTAATTAATGTGGAGGTAAAAAATGAAGTGCGAGATAGTAATTCAAATTATTGATATAGTTGTTCAAGCACTAGCGATTCTAGTTTCTGCTGGTATTAGTATACTTATAACAAATAAACAAATTAAAAATCAAAACAAAGAAACTTATAGACCAAGATTAAAAGTTAAGTCAATAATTAATAGACATCATAACTCTGATAGATCTGAATATATGATATTTTCGTATTATTATAAAGAAACAAAAGAAACATTTAATTCATATATATCAATAGAATTAGAAAATATAGGAAATGGGCTTGCTAATGATATTACATTTTATGATTTAATTCATGGTGAACGTTGTGCTGCATGTCAAAGTCTAGATTCTGAAAGTAATCAACAAATCCATTCCACTGAAGAAGTTCCAAAAAATACATCAATATCACTGCCATTTTTGGTGACATTAAATCGTGAAAATATTTTGAATGATGATAATATTGATAATGACTTTGCATTATTAATTTGTAATTATAAAGATTTAAATAATAATAATTATAAGTTATTAATATATTATTCTGCAAAAAAAATGGATAAAAATGTAAAAGATTCTAATGGAAAAATTATAGAAAATGCATGCAAAATAGATTTTTATTATCATCAGGAAGGAACTTATCATTTCAAAGCAATGGCAGAGAAATATAAAAAAGGATATAAAAAAATAGAAGAAATGATAAATGAAAAAGATAAGTGTTTAAGGAAGTGATTAAAGATGTTTACAGAAGAACAATTAGAAGATATGACATTAAAAATATTAGAAAACTTAGGTTATGAAAGATTAAATGGATATAACATTGATAGAGATTATCATAGCGTGTTTATGGATAATAATTTATTTAATGATATTAGTAGTATAAATAAAAATTTTAATGATGCTCAAATAAATGAAGCAATAAAGACAATTAAAAATTTATCACATGGAAATCCAGTAGAAGATAATAAAACTTTTACTAGATATTTATTAGAAGGAGTACCAGTAGAAGTAAAAACTTCTACTGGATATCAATATAAAAATGTCAAACTAATTGATTTTGAAAATATTAATAATAATCACTTTCAAGCAGTCAATCAGTTTTCTATTATTGATAGAGATTCTAAAAGACCAGATATTATTATATTTGTAAATGGTATTCCTCTAGTTGTAATAGAACTTAAAACAGCAACTAACGAAGATGTTAAATTAGAAGATGCTTATAACCAATTAATGGGATATAAAAATGTATCTATTCCCACATTATTTAAATATAATCAATTTTTAGTAATTAGTGATGGAGTTACTGCTAAAACAGGTACTATTACTAGTCCATATTCAAGATTTAGTGATTGGAAGAAAGTAGAAGAAGATGATGAAGTATATGAAAATATGCCTACTCACGAAACTTTATTTAATGGTATGTTTAGAAAGGATAGATTATTAGATATTATTCAAAACTTCATACTATTTAGCGATGATAAAAAAATACTAGCACAATATCATCAATATTTTGGAGTAAAAAAAGCAATTGTATCTACAGTTACAAAAGGTGTTAGAACTGGTAAAGCAGGAATACTATGGCATACACAAGGATCAGGTAAATCGTTTAGTATGGTTTTCTATTCTGGTAATATGATTAGGTTTTTAAATAATCCTACAATAGTAGTAGTTACTGATAGAAATGATTTAGATAATCAATTATATGAAACTTTTACTAAATGTGATTATTATCTAAAACAAAAGCCTAAAAAAGCTGATTCTAGGAAAGAATTAGAAGATATGTTAAAAGATAGAATATCAGGAGGAATATTCTTTACAACTCTTCAAAAATTTGAAGAAGAGACTGGTTTATTTACAGATAGAGATGATATTTTAGTTTTAGTAGATGAATGTCACAGGAGTCATTATGGTTTAGAAGCAGCGATGAAAATTGATTATGAGACTAATGAGGCAACAGAAAAATATGGAACTGCAAAATATTTACATAATGCTTTACCTAATGCCATTTATATAGGATTTACAGGAACACCTGTTGAAACAAAAGATAAATCTACATCAGCGATATTTGGTGATGTTATAGATACTTATGATATGACACAAGCTATTATGGATGGTTCTACTGTGCCAATAATGTATGAATCAAGAATGGCAAGAGTAGGGTTAAATCAAAAGATTTTAGATGAAATTGATAATTATTATAAATTTATAGAAGAGTCTGGTAAAGCAGATGAATATGCAATTAATAAGTCTAAACAAATGATGGCTAGGATTTCTCAAGTAATAGAAGACCCAGACAGGCTAGAATTAATTGTAAAAGATATTATTAATCATTATGAAGAAAGAAAAGACATGGTTGCTGATCACGCAATGGTTGTTGCTTATTCAAGAAAAGCTGCATATATAATGTATAAAAAGTTTATTGAATTAAGACCAGATTATATTGATGTAGTAAAAATGATTATTACTCCAAGTAACAAAGATCCAGAAGATATGCAAAAGGTAATTGGGACTAAAAATGATAAAAAAGAGTTAGAAATCAGATTTAAAAATGAAAAGGATGATCCTAATGAAAAATTTAAGATTGCTATTGTTGTAGATATGTGGCTTACAGGATTTGATGTTCCAAGACTTGGTGTAATGTATATAGATAAACCAATGAAAGCTCATAACTTAATGCAAGCGATTGCCAGAGTAAATAGAGTTTATAAAAGTAAGCCAGCTGGATTAATTGTAGATTATATAGGACTAAAATCTTGGCTACTAGATGCCTTAAAAACATATACGAAAAGAGATCAAAAACAAATTGTAGATAATCAAGAAATAGTAAATGCTTTAAAAGATAAAATTGAAATAATTGATGGAATATTGAATGGTTATAATTATAGTAGTTTTAATAAATTAGATAATACAGGAAAATATAATTTGATTAAAGATGGTGCTAATTTAGTTTTATCAAAGGAAGATACTAAAAAAAGATTTATGAAACATAGTTTAGATATTAAGAATCTTTATACTCTATGTAATGGTATTCTAGAACGAGAGTATAAAGAAAAATCATTGTTTATTATTTCTGTAAGGTCTTTTATTTCAAAGATATCTAATGAGAATAAATTGGATGTATCTGAGATTAATAAAACAGTAGGTGCTATGTTAGAGAAGTCTATTAAAGAAGATGAGCTGATTAATTTAGGTGAATTATCTAGAGGAAACAGTCTTGAATTATTAAGCAATACAATGTTATCTAAATTAAAAAGTCTAAAAGACAAGAATATTGTAGCAGAAGTATTATCAAGAGCATTGAAAACTACAATTAAAGATATTGGTAAGGTAAACTTAACTTTACAAGAAAAATTTTCAACAAAATTTAATAAAATAGTTGATGAATACAATGAGAGAACGGATTTAGCAGACATTGAAAAAATTATTGAAGAAATGATTAATTTAAAGAAAGAAATAGAGGAAGAACTTGCTAATGGAAATAAATATAATTTATCAATAGAAGAAAAAGCTTTCTTTGATGCATTGGGGTTTGATCCAGAGATAAAAGAATTAATGAAAGATGAAACTCTAGTACAAATTGCTAAAGAATTAGTTGAGATCATAAATCAAAATTTAACATTGGATGCTTTTAAAAGAGAAGATGCTAGAGCAAGAATTAGAGTTAACATAAGAAGGTTGTTAATAAAATATAATTACCCTCCTATAAAAAGGGATGGAGCGGTAGAAAAAGTAATTAAACAGGCTGAATTAAAATATCAAGATAGTGAAATATAAAGGAGAAGTTTTTATGAGTGAAATAAAATTAGGAAAATTAGAAAAAATAACAGATTTAAGAACCATATGGAAAAATGAAGAGTATGATTTTACACCATGGCTTGCTAAGGATATAAATATAAAATTATTAAGTGAAGAAATTGGTATACCTATTAAAGTAAAGAAAACAGAAGCTCCAGTGGGAAAATATTCATTAGATATTTTAGCTGAAAATGAAGATACTAATGAAAATATTATTATTGAAAATCAATTGGAGATTACCAATCACGATCACTTAGGAAAAATTTTAGTATATGGTGCTGGATATGATGCGAAAACAATTATTTGGATTGTTAAAGATGTGAATGAAGAACACAAGCAAGCTATTGAGTGGCTAAACGAACATTCTGATGATAGTGTTAATTTGTTTTTAGTGAAAATAGAACTATTTAGAATTGGTGATTCAGATATTGCTCCTCATTTTGAAATAGTTAGCCAACCAAATGATTGGACAAAGACTATCAGAACAACCAAGGATAATACTGAGCTTACAGGAATGAAGTTAACAGATTTAAATTTTTGGCAGGGATTCAATGAATATTGTGCAGAGCATAAAAATAGTTTTTCTACAAGAAAAGCATTACCGCAACACTGGTATACTTTTGCTATCGGATCAAGCGAATGCCATATCGATTTAACTGTTATCAAAAGTGGAGAAATAGCTTGTGCTTTATGGATAGATAATAATAAGGAATTATATAACAAATTGTATTCAAATAGGGAAAGAATTGAAAATGAATTAGGTTATAAACTAAATTGGGATTATAAAGAAAATAGCAAAGCTAGTAGTATAAATATTGTTTGTGAATTTAAAGTTGATTTCAAATCAGAGAAGTTAAGTCATGGATATGAATGGCTTTTACATAAAGCTGAAGATTTCAAAAGAGTTTTTAAGAAATATTTATGATATATAAAATATACTTGCAATCCTCTCCGATAAAAGCTCTAAACTTCTACTAAGAAATATATTTTTATCTAATGATTTTAAAAGATGACATCAATCATCCAGTAATATAAGAAACGAAAAAGTATTAATATCAATTAGATTTGATTAGAAATTCCAATATTTATAATCAAATCTATTTTATTGTAGTAATAAATTAAGAAAAAAACAAAAAAATTACTTTATAGAGTAATTTTTTTGACTTTATCTGTAAATAATAATATAATATAGATAGGAAAGGGGATTTTATCTATGATAATTAGAGAAAGATATTTAAAACAAATAAGACCATTTTATAATCAAGACTTAATTAAAGTTTTAATTGGAATTAGACGTTCTGGGAAATCAGTTATTTTAACACAAATTATTGATGAGTTACAAAAGAAAGAAACAGATGATGAACATATAATTTATATGAATTTTGAAGACTTTGATTATGAAGAGTATACTGATCCTAAAAAATTAAACAATTATATAAAGAAAAAGATAAAAGATAATAAGAAATATTATATTTTCTTTGATGAAATTCAAAATGTTGATTCTTGGGAGAAAGTAGTAAACTCATTAAGAGCAACGAAAAATACCTCAATATTTATAACTGGTTCTAATAGTGATTTATTATCAAGTGATTTAGCTACTCATATTGCAGGAAGATATGTAAGTTTTAAGATAACTCCATTTACATTTAGTGAAGTATGTGAGCTATTAAATATAACTGATAAAAATGATTTAGATGAGATATTTAATGATTATATTAAATGGGGAGGAATGCCACAGAGGTTTATGCAAAGTGATGATGCTTCTAAAAAGACATACTTAAGTGATATATATGATTCTATTGTTATTAAAGATATAGTTAAAAGATTTAATATAAAAGATATTGATTTATTAAATAGAATAGTTACTTATATACTTACAACACCATCACAAACATTTTCTCCAGAAAGTTTAAAGAAATATTTTGAAAGTGAATCTAGAGGGGTATCTTTAGAGACTTTATATAACTATTTAGATTATATTGTTAGGGCAAATCTTATTTCTAAAGCAGAAAGATATGATATACGTGGTAAGAGAATTCTTACAGGAAAATATAAATATTATTTAACAGATTTAGGATTTACTAACATATTAAGTGATGGAAAAAAAGAACAACTAGGTGCTTATTTAGAAAATGTTGTTTATAATGAACTCATTGCTAGAGGTTATAATGTAAATATTGGAAATTTAGAAAATGGAGGAATTGATTTTATAGCTACTAGATTTGAAGAAAAAATATATATTCAAGTTGCATATATCTTAACAGATGAATCAGTAGTTAAAAGAGAATTTGATGCTTATAAAAAAATTGAAGATAATTACCCTAAATATGTTATTTCTATGGATAAGTTTGATTTTTCTCAGAACGGTATTATTCATAAAAATATAATAGATTGGTTATTGGAAAAGTAAAGGAGATAGTTATGGAAGAAGATTTTTTAGAAATAAAAGTAGAGGTTGGATATCCTGAGATAGCTCTCTTTAAGCATCCAACAAGAATTAATTTTAGTGATTCATCAGAACAATTATCATACTGCTCGGTCATGGTAAAACTAGTTAAAACAAATGAAGAAGATTCAAAACAGGAAGTAATAGTAACATTATTTGGCTACTTTTTTGATATGGAGTATATGTATAATTACGGCCAAAGTATATTTGATGCTTTTGATATGATTAGTGGAGATACATGTGAGCTATATAATATTTTGTTTGATAGAAATGGCTTTATTAAAGATGAATATCAAAGTCAAAACTTTTGCGATAACGTTTTTTACATAGATAGTTTATATGTGAAAAACGAGTATCGAAATAGAGGTTATGCAAAACTTATTCTTAATCAAATAGGAGAGATAATTAAGTACATTGCTAAATTAAATATTGGAATAGTCGCTTTATGTGCTCAACCATTTGAAAGAGATGATAATAGAGAAAAAATTATTATTGATAATAAAGAGCTAAAAAGAAAACTAATAGAGTTATATAAAAGTACAGGATTTAAAGAGACTGATAATCCTTATGACTATTTAGTGAAAGTATTTGAAGGTTAATAAGCTGATAAATTATAGATAATTATGTTTAAGAAAAGATGTGGTTAACAATGGAGATAGACTTTAAAGATGATTTTAATACGAGAATATTATCAAGAGGTTATGAATACTATGAAGATGGTTTAGTAGAGGATGTTTTAATTAAAGATAATATTATAACAGCAAAAGTCTTAGGAACTGATGCTTATGATGTTTCTGTTGAAGTAGATAATGGTATATTTATAGATGGAGACTGTACTTGCCCTTATGCAAGTGAAGGAAATTATTGTAAACATATGGCAGCATTATTATATTATTTAGATAATGAGAATCTAGATGAAAATAATAATTATACTACTAAAGAAAAAAAGATTAGAGATAGTCTTAAAACAATTAACAAGATAGAATTAGATGATTTCTTAGTAGAATTATTAACTGAAGATAGGGATGTTTATGATAAGTTTAGATTAAGATTTAATAAATCATTCCCTCGTTTAACTATTGAAGATTATGAAAATAAAATATATAGTGCTATTGAAAGCAGTGCAGGTCGTGATGGTTTTATAGATTATCATGAGTCATGGGATTATACTAAAAATATGCATAAGATAACTAGTGAAGTAAATACTTTAGTTGATAATGGAGAATATGATTTAGCATTTGAAGTTGCTAAAACTATTTTAGAAACCATTCCTGAAACTGATATTGATGATTCTAATGGTTCTACAGGTGAAGTAGCAGATTCATGTATAGAAATAATTGAAAGAATATTAGAATCTATATTGCATGATGAAAGTATTTTATCTAAAAAAATATTAGATTATATTTTAAATGAGGCAAAGACGGAATATCTTTCTAATTATGCTATTTATTTGTTTCCATTATTAGATTTATATGTTGAAAGAAATATATATCTTAATGAAATAGAAGAAGGGCTGTTAGATGCTTTAGAACTAGGAAAGAGTAAAAAGTACTTTTGGAATGATAAACATTATGTAGATATCTTGGTGGATATTTATAATAAAGAAGGTGCCAAAGAAAAGATAATTAATCTATTAAAAAAATATTCTGCTGATAGTGACATTTGTTTAAAATTAGTTGAGGAGTACTTAAAAGAAGATAATGTTAAAGATGCTGTTACTTTATTAAAGACAAGATTAAAAGAAACTAATAATAGTATTTATGCCTCAAAATTAGCTGATATATATTTAGATAATATTATGCAAGATGAATATAAAGATATTTTGTATCAGTTATTATTTGAATATGATAAATATGATATAGATATTTATAAGAAGATAAAACATTTATATTCAAAGCAAGACTGGTTAAAAGAAAGAGAAAATATTATAAATAGAATTTTAAATGAACCAAAAGGATATCTATACTTTACTGATTTATTAAATATTTATATTGAAGAGAAAAATTATGATGACATATATAATATGGTAAAGGATAAAGATATGAATACTATTATGAGATATGAACAATATCTTTTACCTAAATATAATAAAGAACTAATAAGTATTTATGTAAAATGTTGTAAGTCTTTCGCCAGTAAAGCTTTTAATAGAAATATGTATCGTGAATTAGCAAGAGATATGCTTCATATAAAGAAAATGAAAAATAGTGAGAATGAATATACTAAATTGCTTGAAGAGATGAGAGAAAAATATCGTAATAAACCTGCTATGCAAGATGAATTATCACAAGTATTATAGCAATAGTAATTATTTTGAGAAGTCTATTACTAATAGATTTCTTTTTTTGGTAATATTTGGGAAAAAATAAAAAATAACTATACATTAACTAGAACATATGATAGAATAATAGCCATAAAGGAGAAGTATATGGATAATTTTGAAGTACTACAAAAAGCTATTATCTAGATTAAATATTTATCTTTGCAATTCTTTCTATCTTAAATCATTTTGGTTATGATGGAAAAAGTTATTTAAATACCAAACCAAATGTTTCTTTAAGTAATAATAGATTACATAAACTAGAACTCATAAAATCAAAAGAGTTGCAAGATGTGAAAAGATTACTTATAGAAAATAAAAAGTGTGGTTATCAAGAAAATAACTTGCTATCTATAGAAGAATTTATTAGAATAAAATTAGGAAAGGAAAAACTTAAAAGTTAATTAAACTGGATATAGAAGAAGATAATAGTAATAATTATTATTAAAATGATAAAATATTTGTTGAAGTAAAGGAGAAAAATATGAATAATGAAAAAGAACTAGAAAATACTGTAATTGATAAAATTACAGAGGTAATGGATACTTATAACGTAGAGTATTTGCTTTTAAGAAGTAATGTAACTGGAGATTTAAAAGATTACTTAAAAGCTTTAGATGATGAACAATTAGATATAGTAGCAAGATGTTATTATACTGAAGAGGAAATTAAAGAAAAAGGCTTTTCTAAGCTAAGAGAATTATTAGATAATAAAATAAAAGAAAAGTTTATGGAGATTATACTACCTATGCCATATTCTCAATATAAAAATATTGAAGCTTTAGCAAGAGATAAGAAAATAGAGAGAATAGCTAATATATTTATATATGCTGGTATAGTTTATGGATGCGTAAATGAAGATGATGAAGTTTTTTATGTACTACCAAATGATATTAAAAAATTATATTTAGAAAATATAACTAAAGAAGATAAAGTAGTTGCTCTAAAAGGAGAACTAACTAGTAAATTATTTTCTATGTTATTTAGTATGGGACTTGTAGGAGAAGATTTTGTATTTAGTGACTATGGTGATTTTGATAATTTAGTTACAAAAGAAGAATTGTTAGATGAATGGAAAGAACTGATAGATATAAAAGTGATAAATAATCAAAGATATTTTTGGCTTAAATCTTTTCCATATAATGATGAGTATGCAAACGACATGGAAAATAGAAAGTTTATTAAAAGAAACGACAGAGATTATGGTACTTATATGTTTAGTATTATGGAATTTATTGATAGTCTTTCTAAAATTATGAAAAAACCATATAAAGAGACATTATCTATTACTATATCTAAAATATTGTCTCGTCAAAGAGATTTCATAGAAATTGCTAATGACATTGAAGATTCTTTTAAACTAAATAAGTCTAATAAAATTGAAATGAAAGATTTAATAGGTGATATTTATAGTGAGATAAGATTTTGGGATAATGGTGGTAATACTGTTGATGAAGAAAAAATAGATATATTATTACTTAAATCTAAACCTAAAAAAAATACATTAACTGAATGCTTAAAGAATTTAACAAAAGAAGGTTTAGATGAATTATGCTATACTTATTCTCTAGATAATAATATTAGTCTTGATGAAATAATAGTAGAAAGTTTTAATGAAGAAGCATCTTATTATTTCTATAACTATAGCGAATTAGAAGAATTAATTAGTCTTGATAATAGAATATATAATGGTAATGATAATATTACAAGTTTTATTATAAATGGTTATGCTTATATTTATAAAGAAAATGATGATATTAAAGTATTAATTCCTAAAGAAATAAAAGAAATTTTAAGAAATCTTGATATAGATTCATTAGATATTGATGATGATAATGTTATTTATATGCCTAATGAAGAAGACTATGTTAGTGCTTATATGACATATAACGGTATTATATATAAAACTGAATTACAAAGATTACTGAAAGAAAATCATGATTTTGATGTTCCTATAGAAGAGTTAGATGAAATTATTAATGATTTAGAGATGGTTATAGGTGATGATTATTATTCTCTTTTTGAATCTGATAATTTATTAGAAGAACTTGTTTTGCCTAATAAATCTAGGTTTAAAAAATATAAGATTGTTGATATAAACGATTTTACTGGCTTAGATGCACTAGAATCTTTGGATATTGATATTAGAAAATATTTAAATAGTATAAATATAAAAAATAGCAAAATTAATGAGATAGAGGCAAATATTTCAATATTAATTAATACTAATATTTATAGTGAAGAAGGGTTAAAGTCATTACTTGAAGATATGAATATTAATTTAACTAAAAATAATTTTAAGGAATTAACTTCAATAATCAATAAATATAAAAATGATATACCTATATGGGTTTTTAATGGTTACACAAAAAAAGAAGTTAATTCTATTCCTAGAGAAAAAAAGATAGGTAGAAATGATTCTTGTCCTTGTGGAAGTGGTAAGAAATATAAAAAATGTTGTGGTAGAAATAAGTAATTTTTCACTTACAAAAACTATTATACAAGGAGTGTGAACTATGGTAAAACTTTCAGTAATAAAAGATGCTTTAGAAGATGTTGATATGAATAGTACTTGTTATTTTAATAAAGAAACTAATGAGATATTATGGCAGTGGGGGTTTAATGAAGAGTATTCTACATATAAAGAAGAAGATGAATTTAATGATAATATAATTTGTATGTTTGATTACTTTTCTAAAAATGATTATGATATAATGCAAGATTTTATTGATACTATTGAAGATATTAATTTAAGAGAAAAGTTATATGATGCTACAAGAGGTAGGGGAGCATTTAGTAGATTTAGGTATATTGTTGAATCCAGTGATTTACTTGAAGAATGGTATAAATATAAAGATGAAAAATATAAAGTCATTGCTAAAGAATGGTGTATTGATAATAATATAGAATTTGAAGAGGATTGTTAATAGGTGAGGATATGAAATATGATAAATATATAATAAAGAAAGATAAAACAGATTTACTTTCTTCCTTAAAAGAATTAAATAAGGATATTATTAATGAAAAACTTGAAGATTATGATTTAGATAATATAGAAGATTTAAAAGAATATATCATAGATAGCTTTGCATTCTGTTTAAGTGCTTCTAAAACAGATCTATTTACTAGGCTTTATTTTCAAAAGTTACTTGATAATGAAAATTCAATGAATATGTCTGCATATCAGGACGATATAGAAGCATTATGGGTTTTTGTATATGAAAAAGATAATTATCTTTCTTATTATATTCCAACAGAAATAAAGAAAATTATAAAAAAAGAATTAAATATAAAGTAGAGGTGTTTATGATGGAGAAAGTGTTAACTTTTAGAGTAGGAATAGAGGGGTTAGAAGATAAAATATGGAGAAAAATAGAGATACCAGATAGAAGAACAGTTGCAGATTTAGCTTATACAATACTAGCATCATTTGATTCACTAGCATATCATTTGTATGATATAAAATATAAAGATAAAGTCTATGATAGTTGGGTATGTATAGAAGATGATCATAGTGAAGTTCCTCCTATTAATGCCACAATTACTAAGTTAAGTGATTTAAAATTAAAAAATAAAGATACTTTAGTGATGGAGTATGACTATGGTTCAACAACAACTTTTTATATTACTTATTTAGGTTCAAGAGAGTTAAATATACATGATAATTATAAATATCCTTTAATAGTTGATGGTAAAGGGCAAGGAATGCTTGATGATATGAGTGACTTTGAATTAAAAGAAATAGTAGATGATACAGATAAATTGGGACATTCTGATTATTATTTTACTCCTGGATATGAAAGAGATATTAAATATGATTATAGAGAATATGATATAAATCATGACAATGAAATATTAAAAGGAAGAATCTTAGCAATTAAGAATGGTTATGAAGTAGGAGAGTAATCCTACTGAAGAGGAATGAATAATTATGGAAGAAATGAATTTAGTTGACTTTTTAAGAACTATTAAACAGTATCAAACATATTATTTAAAAATTGATACTATGGAGATAGTTAACCCATATGATTGTATAAAGAAATTTAAAGATTTTGATAAAAGTTCTTTAGAAGATAAAAATAATTCGATAATACCTCATCATAAAGAACTTAACATTTATAAACTACCTACATATGATGATATTAATCACGAGATAGTAATGAGATTTTATGTTAAGGAATGTGTTATAGATAAGAAGGTAAGAAAAGAGTTATTTGGTACTTTAAGAAATCATGATTATATTGATAAATTTAATAATACTTTAAAAAAATATAATCTGTATGAAGAATATATGGAGTTCTCTTATGGTTATTATGACTCTATAATAAAAGAGTGGTTAGATAAGAATAATATAAAATTAAATAGATAATATTCAAGTTAATTATAAATACTAAATTATTAGATGGTTGTGATGTTATGAGAATGAGATTATATACAAATGAAATAGTATTTCGTGGTCATCCTGATAAAGTGTGTGATCAAATTAGTGATGCTTTACTTGATGCTTATTTAAAAGAAGATAAACATTCTAGATGTGGTATAGAAGTAATGGGTGGTAAAGGTAAAATATTTATTACAGGAGAAGTTACTAGTAAAGTAGATGTTGATGTAGAAAGAATTGTTAAACGAGTTTTAGCTAGTGTTGGTTATGATACTAATTATGAAATAATTAATAATTTAGGTAAACAAAGTCCTGATATTGCCATGGGTACTAATGATGAAGTAGGTGGAGCAGGGGATCAAGGGATGATGTTTGGTTATGCAGTTAACGATACTAAAGAACTACTTCCTACTGCTATGGTAATATTACAAAGATTTAGTAAATGGTATGATAAAGAAAGACAAACTTGTTCTTATCTAAAAAGTGATGGTAAAGCAGAGATTACAGGTTATTATGATGATAATATGAAATTAAAAAAGATTAAATATTTTACTATTTCTTATCAAAATGATGAAGAACATCGTGACTATACAGATAACTTAATAAAAGAGGCTTGTCTATCTATATGTAAAGATTATGATATTGAAATAGAAGAGTTTTTAATTAATCCTACTGGTAGATTTGAAATAGGTGGATTTGAAGGAGATTCTGGTCTTACTGGAAGAAAGATAGTAGTTGATTCTTATCAATCATTTGCAAGAGTAGGTGGAGGTGCTTTTTCTGGGAAAGACCCTACTAAAGTAGATAGAAGTGCTACTTATAAAGCAAGATTAATCGCTAAGGATTATTTAAAAAGATATAACTTATCTTGGTGTGAAGTAGTTATTAGTTATGCTATTGGTATAGATAAACCTTTATCAATATATATAGATAGTGATAAAGGCTATATCGAACCAGATGAATCATTATATCTTGAGTGTACCCCTAAAAATATTATTAAGGATTTAGATTTATTAAATATATGTTATGAAGAAAAAGCTAGATTTGGACATTTCCAAGACTAGTTTTTCTTTTGGTATTAATTGGTAAAAACTGGTAAAATATAATTATTTATGATACTTTACTTTTAGATATATTAGTGATATTATAACTAGCACGGAGTTGATTATATGTCTAAAATAAAAGATGATATAAAAAGAGCTAATTATTTGATAAAAATACCATCATTTTTTAGAGAAAATGATGATATCTTTGATATGATATATCCATTTACTACAGAAAATATTAATGGAATGTTTAGTCATTTTAATTTTAAAGATAAAGATTGTCTTAGTGTTTTAGGTTCATCTGATCAAGTTTTTGATATGTATTTAAGAGGAGCGAGTAGTGTTACTGCTTTTGATATTAATCCTTTAACAGAATATCTTTTTTATCTTAAAAAAGCAGCACTTGATGCTAATCTAACTAAAGAAGAATATTTAGATTATTTTTGCTATCGTGGCACTGATAATTATACTATATTTGGGAATCGTTTAATAAAACCTTTTGATATAAGAATATTTGATAAAATTGCACCTAATTTAAAAGGAAATAGTTATAAGTTTTGGGCTAATCTATATAGTAAACATAAATTTTTATCTATTAGAGAAGGTGCTAAATTATTTACTAGTGATGAATATTTTAGAGATACTTTAGAACATACAGTATCATATTTAGATGATGATAACTTTGAAAAACTTAAAGAAGTTTCTAAAAATATTAAAATAACTTTTATAAATAAAGATATTAAAGAACTAGAATTGGCAAAAAATTATGATTTAATGTATTTTTCTAATATAATTCAATATGCTTCTTCTATGTTTTTAAAAAATACAATTTGTGAGACTGCTTATTTACAAAGAAAATTACCACTAGAAGCCTTTAAAAATTATATAATGTCATTTAAAGATAATCTTAATGATAATGGGATAATTATTATAGGTTATATTTATACAATATTTGATGAGTACTATTCCAATGGTATATTTAATAAAGAGATAAGAGATAAGGTATTTCCTTTGGATGAATTTAACTATTATTATTTTAAATCTATTGATTATTATGAAAATCCATATACTAATATGGATCCAAAGAGAGAAAAAGATGCTTGTTTAGTTTATAAGAAAACTGTTTAGCATCTTTTTAAATTTCATAAAATTTTATATAATATATTTGAAGGTGATAAGATGAGATATGTAATGATAGAAGTAGCATTTAATAATGAAGAAGAAGTTAATTTAACAAAAGAAAAACTTTTAAAGGAAAAGTTAGTTGCAAGTTTACAAGTAATAACTAGTAATAGTAGTTGGAATTATAAAAGAGAAAGAGAAGATGACAAAGAATACTTAGTTTTTATGAAGACTAAAGAGTCTTTAGTTAATGAAGTTTATGAAGTGATAAAAGAAATTCATAGTTATAATGTACCTGAGTTTGCTGTTTTCCCACTAACTAGTCCAAGTAAAGATTATTTAGATTGGATAGATAAAGAAACTAAGTAATTTACTCTTGACTTGGAGTTAAGTCTAAGTAGTAAAATTATCTTGTAAGAAAGAAGGTATATTTATGAAGAAAGCGATTGTTTATTATTCATATTCTGGTAATACTAAAAGTATTGTTGATATGATAAAAGAAAAAGTTGATGTAGATGTTTATGAAATTAAACCTAAAACTCCTTATTCTACTGATTATGATGAAGTAGTAGATTTAGGACAAGAAGAGGTTAATAGTAATACTTTAAGAGAAATAGAAGATATTGATATTAATCTAGATAACTATGATACCATTATCTTGGCAACTCCTGTTTAAGTTAAACAGTGGTTACACCTTTGCACCTGTTGTTCATACATTCTTAGAGAAGTATGATTTAAAAGAAAAAACTATTATGCCAATAGTTACTAATGGAGGTTGGTTAGGACATACTATTGATGATATTAAGAAGTATTGTTCTAATGTTACTAATGAATTAATATTAAAGTTTGATGGAGATAAGTTAGTAACTGATAGTAGTGTTATTGATAAATTTATAGAGGAGGTAAATAAATAGTGGAAATAGAAAATATTGTTAATAATTTTATATCTAGCGATATTAAAAGTAATATAGATGATAGAAGTAAATACTTAACTTTATTACCTGCTTTAATATCTACTAATAGTAAAGAGATTTTTAAAGATAAGTTAAGTGAAGCGGTAAATCATGTAGATAAAGAGTCTTTGAAAGAAGCAGTATATCAGACTGTTCCATATTTAGGATATGGTAAAGTTTATCCATTTCTTGTAATAACTGAAGAAGTTTTAGGTAAAACAAATGAGGCTTCTACTACTAATAATGATAATAGATATTCTAAAGGATTAGAAACACAGTACAATCTTTTTGGTAAAGAAAATATAGATAGATCAAGAAATAATGAAAGTGAAGATTTTAAATTTATTTGGGATTATCTAGCAAGTTATTGTTTTGGGGATTTTTATACTAGAAAATATTTAACTTATAAAGAAAGGGAACTAATTACTTTTGCAACCCTAGCATCATTCCAGGATGTAGTACCTCAACTTTCATCTCATATATATGCTAATTTGGCATTAGGAAAT
>CAMMKE010000011.1 GCA_946497375.1 uncultured Mycoplasmatota bacterium | reverse complement strand
GAAAGAAAAAAGAGAGATATTGCAAACATCAATTCCAACTGTTGAAATCTCTGTTGCAATATCTCAATAATTATAATTCCTTTAATTTTATATAACTTGACTAAATATAGGGTGAGTTTCTACAATGCACTAGTTAGTTTAGACGAAATAACAATTAATTAGTTAAATAAAATCTATTTTATTTCTTATATTCTTTACTTAATTTTACTTTGGTTTTTTTAAAAAAATTGTAAATTAAAAATATCTATGCTATTATTATTTTATAAGATAAAATACAGGATGGAGGATAGGTATAATCATGGTAAAAAAAGATGTTGTAGTAAAAAGTGTATCAGGATTACATGCAAGACCAGGTAGTGCCTTAGTAGAACTTGCTCTTACATTTAACTCTGATATAAAACTTATTCATAATGGTAGTAGTATTAATGCTAAAGAAATACTAGAAGTTATGATGGGAAATATTAACTGTGGCGATAAATTAACGGTTGAAGTAAATGGTGATGATGAAAAAAAAGCTTTAGATGCAATATGTGAGTATATAGAAAAAGGTGAAGAGTAGATGAAATACTTAGGTAATAAAGTAGGTAATGGTCTAGCTCTTGGAAAAGTATATATAATAGATGCTAAAATTCCAGAACTAAAAGAAATTAAACTAACAACAGATGAGGAGATTACTAAAGAAAAAGAAGACTTAAAGACTATTGTAGAGGGTGTTTGTAAAGATTATGAAGAGTTAGAAAGTGATGCTACTTCTGATGATATAAAAGAGTTATGTAACTTTTATAAAATACTTTTAAGTTCTAATTCTCTTATTACTTCAATGGAAGAAGTAATAGATGAAGAAAAATGTGATAAGTTAACTGCTATTACTAAAGTAATGAAAAGAAGAGCAGAAGAGTTATCATTAGTCGATAATGCTTATTTAAAAGAAAGAAGTAAAGATATAGAAGATGTTACTAATAAACTTCTAAGAAAAGCTTTAGGTATTAAAGAGATAGACTTAAGTAAATTATCAGAAAATACTATCTTAGTAGCAGAGTCTATTCCACCATCAGTTTTACTTTCTAATAATTTAGGTTATGTTAAAGGAATAGTTGCAGAAATCGGTGGTAAGACAAGTCATGTTGCCATACTTGCCTCAACTCTTGGAATTCCCTCAGTCTTTGGTATAAAAGAAGTAAGTAAAACTTTAACGGATGGAGAGTTAATCTATGTTAATGGTAATGAAGGCTATATTGAGAATAATCTAACAGATACTAAGATTAGTGAGATTAAAGAAAAGATAAAGAAAGAAGAATTACTTAAAGCTTCATTAGTTGATATGAAAGATAAACCTTCATTAACTAAAGATAACAAGTCTTTACTAATAACTGCAAATGCCGGAGATTTATCAGAACTTGATAAATTATTAGAAGTTAATTCTGATGGTATCGGATTATTTAGAACAGAGTTCTTATTCTTAAATAGAAGTACAGCGCCAGAAGAAGATTATTTATTTAATGTCTACAAGACTTTTGCCGAGAAATTAAATGGTAAGCAGTTGATTATTAGAACTCTTGATATCGGAGGAGATAAGAAATGTCCTTATATCGATATTAAAGATGAACAAAATCCTTTCTTAGGATATAGAGCGATAAGATACTGTTTAGATAATAAAGAGTTCTTTAAAGTAAGTTTAAGAGCGATTCTTAGAGCAAGTCACTATGGTAATGTTATGATAATGTACCCAATGATATCATCATTAGAAGAAATATATAAAGCTAATGAGATATTAGATGAAGCGAAAAGAGAACTTGCTAGTAAAAATATACCATTTGATGAAAATATCAAAGTAGGTATCATGGTAGAAGTTCCTAGTACTGCAGTTATGGCCGATATGTTAATAGATGAAGTTGATTTCTTTAGTATTGGTACTAATGATTTAATCCAGTATACAGCTGCAGTAGATAGATTAAATCCAACTGTTAGTAACCTTTATAGTTTCTATAATCCTGGAGTTATTAGACTTATTAAAAAGACAATAGACTCAGCTAAAGATAAAAAAGATAAGTTTGTTGGTATGTGTGGAGAAATGGCTGCAGACCCACTTGCAATTATTCTTCTTGTTGGGCTAGGACTACAAGAGTTTAGTGTAAATGCTAGTATGGTCTTAAAGGTTAAAAAACTAATATCTATGATAGATAGTAAGAAGGCTGTGCTTATCGCTAACAAAGTCTTAACTTTAAAAACTGCTAAAGAAGTAGAAGCTTATTTAGATATAGAAGCTAAGAAAATATATGGTAAATATTATTAAAAGGAGGAGAAATATGAAAGATAATAATATTTTATTAGCAAGAATTGATAATAGATTAATTCATGGACAAATAGTATGCTTATGGGCAGGGGCAGTAGGAGCAAATCTAATTGTTGTAGCAGATGATGAGACTGCAGAAAATGAAATAGAGAAAAGTGTTATGAAAATGGCAGCATCATCACTTGGTTATGACACAAGATTTTTTACAATTCAGAAGACTATTGATATTATAGATAAAGCATCAGATGACCAACACATTTTATTAATATGTCAAACTCCTAAAGATTTAAGGAGAGTAATTGAAGGAGGTGTAAAAATAAAGGAGGTAGATATTGGAAATATGTATTATGATGAAGGTGATAAGAAACTAACAGATAAAGTTGCTGTTAGCAAAGAAGAACTTGAAGATTTAAATTATATCAAGAAACACGTAGATAAAATTTATATTCAAGATACACCTGATTCACCAAGAAAAGAATTTTAAGGGAGGAGTTAAAAAAATATGGAAATAACATTATTACAAGGAATAATTATAACATTAGTAGTTATGGTTCTTGTTGTTGATAGACACCTAGAAGCATTATTCATCTTTAGACCAATTATTGTTTGTCCTATAGTTGGAGCGATTCTAGGTGACTTAAATACAGGACTAGTAGCAGGTGGTATGGTAGAACTTGCTTTTGCAGGTATAGCAGCAATTGGAGGAGCAAGTGTTCCAGAAGCTTTACTTACTAGTGTTATGACTGTTGTATTCGCTCACATTACAGGAAATAATGTAGCGACTAGTTTAGCTTTGGCATATCCATTTGGAGTATTATTACAATTCTTATGGACTGTTAGAAATACAGCTTTTGTTTCATTTAATGGTCCTGCTGAAAGATATGCTAAAGAAGGAAATATTAAAGGATTATTTAAACTATGCTTTTATGGAATAGTTCTTACAAGTATTGCTACTGGTATTTTAACATTCTTATCAGTATATGCTGCTCAAGAACCATTAAGAAATCTAGTACAAGCAATGCCTGATTGGCTAATTAATGGTTTCCAAGTAGCTGGAGGATTACTTCCTGCTGTTGGATTTGCTATGTTACTACGTGTAACTTTAAAAGCAAGATATATACCTTATTTACTTGCAGGATTCCTATTCGCAACATTTATCCAAATAGACAACGTTTTACCAGTTGCTATTATGGGACTTGCTTTTGCTATGATGGAGTTCTATAGAAGTGGTGATAAAGAAGTTGCTTTAGCAAGTGGAAAGGAGAGTGAGAAGAGTGGCATCTAAAGAGAAAAAACGTAAAAGAGTTGTAACAGATTCTGATTTAAACGATTTAGCTTTACTTTCTGTCTTAAATCAATCATGCTTTAACTATGAAAGAATGCAAAGTATTGGTTTTACTGCAGGAATGGGACCAGCTTTAAAGAAGATATATAAAAATGATCCTAAGACTTTATCTAAAGTATTACATGATAACTTAGAGTTCATTAATACTCATAATACATTACTACCTTATTTACAAGGATTAATGTTATCACTTTATGAAGGTGGAGAAGATCCTGAAACTGTTAAAAAGATTAAAATATCTTTATTTGGACCTTTAGCAGGTATAGGAGATGCCTTATTCTGGTTTACATTACTTCCAATTACAGCAGGAATATGTGCATCACTTTCTGATCAAGGAAATGTTTTAGGACCAATAGTATTCTTCTTAGTATTCTTTGCTGCTTTCTTACTTCGTTTTCCACTTGCAAGAATGGGATATAAAACAGGTACTAAAGCCTTAGATAAATTACAAGAGAATACGAAAAGAGTTAGTAATGCTGCTTCAGTATTAGGTGTTACAATATTAGGTGGATTAATTGCAAGTTATGTAACATTAACAGTTAAAACATCAATAGATATAGGACATGATGCTACTGTTAGCTTACAAACTGATTTCTTTGATAAGATTTTACCTAATATTTTACCATTTGCTTTTACTTTCTTAATCTATTTCTTATTAAGAAAGAAAGTAAATACTACAGTATTAATAGTAGGTATTATCATAGTATCAATAGTATTCTCATTCTTTGGAATACTTTAGTAAAAAGCCTATTAAGGCTTTTTCTTTTTGCTTAAAAATGATATAATTTTTTTGAAAGGTAGTGAGATAATGAAACAGATTATAATAATAACAGGGCATAATAACTTTGCTAGTGGTATTTTAAGTTCTCTTAATATGATAGCAGGAGTTAAAGATAATATTTATGCAGTAGATTTTTTATCTAGTGATAATGATGATACACTAGAAGATAAATTTAATAAGATAATTAGTGATAATAAAGATAGTGAAATTTTATTTACTTGTGATTTAATGGGAGGAACACCTTTTAAAGTAGCATCTAAACTCGCTTTTACAAACGATAGATATGAAGTAGTAACAGGTATTAACTTAGGAGGTTTAATCGATACTTCTATGAAGTTAGATAAATTTAGTATAAAAGAATTAAAAACATCTTGTAGGGATGCTTCTATTAAATCAGTTATACCTTTAGAAAAAGTTATAGAAAAAGAAAAAATTGAACCTAGTGAAGGAATTTAAATGAAAAAGATAATTAGAAATGTTATAAGATGTAAAAACTGTGGTGATATTATAGAATCTAAATATACTCATGATTTTGTTACTTGCAAATGCGGTAGATGTTCAGTTGATGGAGGTAAAGATTATCTTAGAAGATGCTTTAAAAATTCTACGGATGATTATGAAGAATTAAGTGAATTTGAAGAAGATAGCAATAAAAAAAGTGAAGATTAAGTTTTCTTCACTTTTAATATATCTAAAATGTATTAGTTCTACCACTTAACACAGGTACATGGTCTTGATATGTTCCTTTAGTAAAGGCCATCTCACAAGATAATAGTTGCATTACAATAGCAGCTTGATAGAAAGCATAGATATTTTCATCTTCATCTATCATAATAGCCATATCTGCTATATCGGCAATTTCTTTATCATTAGTAACTACATAAGTTTTTGCTTTTGTATCTTTTAAATAAGTAACAACTCTTTTAATATCCTCATTTGTTTTATCATCTACTGCAAATAAAACTACTGGAGTTTTGGAACTAGTTGATGCAAGGGGCCCATGACAAAACTCACTAGCTTTATATGGAATAACTGGAACTAAACATGTTTCCATAACTTTAAGAGCGAATTCTTTAGCAATAGAGTAACTATAGCCTCTAGCAATAGAAAAAGCCATATCCATAGAAACTAATTCTTTAGCCATAGGTTTAACATCTTCATATAAATCTAATCCCTTCTTAACAGCTTCTATATATTTATCATCATCAAAGCTATCTTCTTCACCGCTTAAGCATAAAACTAACTTAGTTAAGATATATAAAGTCGTAGTATATCCTTTAGTAGCAGCTCCGGCTTTAGTTTCTCCAATCTCATTAAAGATATGCCTATCAGTTGCTTCTGCCACTAATGAATTAGGATTATTAGTAATAGCAAAAGTATAAGCTCCAGACTCCTTAGCTTTCTTCAAAACAGTACTAACATCATATCCTTTACCAGACTGAGAAATAGCAATAACAACTGTATTAGATAAATCCATATTACTATCATAAACAGTGAATATTGAAGCATCTGCTATTTCTACAGGAATTTTTGTATGTAGTTCTAAGAAAAACTTACCAAATATACCTCCATGAGTAGATGTTCCTCTTGCTACTATCATAAAGTTTTTAGGATTAAACTCTTTAATTTCTTTTGCAATAGCCGGTATTACATCTTTATTCTTTTCTATACAGGATTCTAATGCTGTAACTTCTCTTATTTCTTCTAACATTTTTGTATTGTTCATTTAATCATCTCCCTACTTTAATTTTAACACAGGAATTTTTTTTAACAAGAAATAATAAGTAATAAGACACTTTCTTTACAAATATAATTTTAATGGGTGTTATATATGTTTAATAAATTTAATACAATTAGACCTTACACACAAGGTGAGTCTTGTAAGACATACCCAATATACTTTCCACCACAACATCAGGATATACAGCCTGGTATGGAATACTTAATGAAACCTCTTCCTGTTTTTGATGATTCTAATTATAGAGGTAGTGGTAAATTAAAGGATAAAGTTGCCATTATTACAGGAGGAGATTCTGGCATTGGCCGGGCAGTCGCTGTCTTTTTTGCTAAAGAAGGGGCAAAGCTTGTTTTAGTTTATTATAATGAAGAAAGGGATGCTAATGATACAAAAGATTATATTGAAAGATTAGGAGGAGAAGTATTATTAATCCATGGTGATTTAAAGAATAAGGACTTTTCTAACTTTATTGTAAATGAGACACTAAACTGTTATGGTAAGATAGATATTTTAGTTAATAATGCAGGTGTTCAGTATTTTGCCGATAACCTAACAGATATTTCTAATGAACAGTTTGACTATACAATGAAGTCTAATATCTATTCTATGTTTTATTTAACTAAAGCAGTACTTCCTTATTTAGATAGTGGCTCTAGTATTATTAATACCACTTCTATTACGACTTATAATGGAGAAGGGGATTTAATTGATTATGTAACAAGCAAAGGAGCGATAGTTGGTTTTACAAGAGCACTTGCTACTAATCTTGCTCCTAAAAATATAAGAGTAAATGCCGTGGCCCCAGGACCATTCTGGACAGCTTTGCAACCTGCTAGTAGAAAGGCCAAAGATATTCCAACCTTTGGTTCTACTGGACCAATGAAAAGGGCAGGGCAACCATATGAGATAGCAGCTATCTATGTTTATTTAGCAAGTAATGATTCTACTTATACAACAGGTCAAGTAATACATGTTAATGGAGGAGAGTATAAAGGATAAAGTAAAAAAGCTAACTAACTAGCTTTTTTCTTTGCGATTAAAACAATTTCTGTAGGAAAGATATTACCACCATAATACCTTAAATAAAAGTTATAATTTTTATTAATACTTTTAATTAATTTAGGTATTCTAATTAAATCATTAAAACCATGATAAATAGATATTAATAGAGTAGAGCTATCATTTTTAATATGCTTTTTAGCACCCTCCAAAGCCTTAAACTCAGCTCCTTCGATATCCATCTTAATAATATCAACTTTCTCTTTTATATCTTCATCTAAAGTTACCGCTTCAATATCACCTTTAGCATCACTAATAGTATTAGCAGAATTATCAACACTACTAGTATTAAGACTTAAAGTAGTCTTCTTATCATACAAAGCCTTATCTCTTATAATAATATCTTCATTAAAGATAAACTTATCTTTTAAAGTGGAGATTGAAGAATCAGTAACTTCATAACAATAAATTTTTTTATATTCTTCTAAATAAGTATCTAAAAAGTCATCTACACTATCTCCTATATAACTACCTACATCTACATAAATAGTATCTTTAGTAGTCTTAACTAAATCAGGGTCAAAGTAATGTTTATAGCAAGTATCTATAACTTCATGTAACATAGTAAAGTCATAGTAATAATAATTTCTAAGTATAGCTAGTAATATCTTTTTAGATTTATAATCTTTTAAGTTTTGATAAAGTACTACTAAATCAGTTAAATTATCCTTTAGAAGACTAACTATGTTATTAATCTCATCAAAGTCATTATTAATATAATCTAATTTACCCCAATAATTAAAACTATTAAGAAAAGTCTCGATATTACCTCTTAACTCTTCATTAAGACTTAAATATCTATTCTTAATATTTAAATAGACTTCTTCTTTACTCATTAATTCTAATTTCTTAATTAAACTATAAAATTCATAATCAATTTTATTCATTATATCACCAATATAATCTATGTAAGAAGAGTTAATTGTTTAAAAAAATATGGTAATATATAACAAAAGGAGAAGTGTATTATGAGAAAATCTAAAATAAAAAATGTTAAAGTTATGATTGGTAGCGGAGAACATGCAATGTTTATTAATGTACCAAAAGGAAAGAAAGTAAAACTTATGAAAGTTGGTATGACTTTTAGCGAGGCTAGACATCATCTAGAAGAAAAAGAAAATAGACTTATAGAAGATATAGAAAGAAAACAAGAAAAAAATAATATTAAAAGACGTATTTTAACATTATTTAAAAGAAATAATCAAACAAAATTTTAAAAAAAATGTATCTTGTTCGATTGATTTATTTTAATATATATGCTACATTATTAATGGAATACTTAGCTAGTTAGGTACTATCTCCTTTTACTATATTTTTAAATTATGAGAGGAGAAAGATGAATTATGAGAAAAATGGAAAAATTCCTTTGCTACATAATATTCTCTCTTGTTTTTGTAATCATCTCTCTGATATTTACATTAATAAGAATAGTACCAACTCCGTAGAGTAGGTACTTTCTAAAAAAACGCTTTTATTTGGATAGTACCTAACAGAGCAAGCTAGGTATTTCCTTTTTTATTTATATGTAAAATTTCTTTACATATTCATAGTATCATAAATATTAGTTTTTGTCAAAACTATTGCATCTTACTTATTTCAATTATCATATCCATATCATCATCATTAGCCATAATGTTTTTATGGATTTCTTTACATTTTTCACATCTATAAATAATTTTATAAGTATCTTTAAACTTTTCAATACCAATAGGTTTTAACAATCCTTTGCACTCATTTAATCTATCACCTGGCATAATATCTACATGTTTTGAGTAAAGGCAATAAGGACAGTGATCTCTTGCGCTATACTTTAAAGGTAATACTTTCTTACCACAATTTTCACAAATAAATTCTTCATCTTTCATCGTAAATCTTTTCATAATTACTTCCTTCTTAAACTTAATATTTTTATATCTTCCTTAATAATATTACACATATTTTTTAAAGCATCTTTTTCAAAGGGGTTATCTAAATTATATTTTTTAATAATCTCTTTTAATGATAAAGTTCCTCCATCTTTACATAATTTTATATGTAAATCAAAAGCATCTTTAATACTTTCTTTTTCTTTTTTATAAAACGATAAAGCTAGAACATTATCAATTGCATAGTCTATTGTATAGAAAGGATCAATTATTCTATTGGTATCTGCTTGATACTCAGTCCCTCTATTAAAATATTCTGTATCATAACTATCTAAATTATATTCGTCTCTTATCTCTAACCATTTCTTTTTTCTTTCTTTACTATTTAAACTATTATCATAAACACAACTCCAAAAATCATCAGCGATAGCCATATTTACCATTAAAGAAAGACTATTAGTTAGATGTTTAATTTTATATTTATAATCATCACTTCCAAAGAATAAGTCCATAAAAGGATACATTAAATATTCCATACTAGTAGAATGTATTTCGCAAATATCAAAAGTAGGCCATCTATTCTCATGAAACAATAAATCCTTACTTAAATATAATTGATTAGAGTGACCAAACTCATGAAAAATACTAGTTATATTACTTTCTAGTCCCACAAACTTTTTTATAAACAAAGGCACTTTATAATTAGGTAGGTAAGTAGTAATACCACCATTTGATTTATTTTCTCTATTATCTAAATCTATTAAACATTCATCTAACATCATACAGAGTAAATCATAACTTGTTTTAGAATATTCTTTTAAAACTACCTTAAACTTGCTTAAAATATCATTTAAATCTCCCATAATTTTAGCATTGCCATCATTAAATAAATAACTGTTATCATAATATTCTAACTTTTCTAATCCTAATCGTTTTCTTTGTTGTTCTTTTAATAATTTAAGTAGGGGAACAACATATTTTTTTATCTCTTCTTTAAAGATAGCTAAATCATCTTTGCTATAATCTAAACGATTCATTTTTACAAAAGACATATCAGTATAGGAGTCAAAGCCAAGAGTTTTGGCAATGGTGTTTCTTACATCTATTAATTCGTCTATAATAATATCTATTTCTTTTTCTAGACTTTCTAATATTTCAAATCTCTTATCATATGCTTTCTTTCTTAAATCTCTATCATCATTATTATAGTAGATACTAAGTGAAGAGAGATTTATCTCTTTATCTAAGAAATTAAACTTTGTACCAATAATTAATCTTTGATATTTAGAACATAATTGTTTTTCTTTAGTCTGTAAAGAAATAACATCATCATTTTTTAATCTAGCTTGATTAGATGCTATAGCAAGGGCTCGTTTACCAATAAATTTTTCTAGCTTTTCTTTATTTTTAGAAGAAGATAAAACTTTATAATAATCATAGATTAAGTTATTAATAATAGGCTCATATTTACCTATAATCTTTTCTGTTTCTAAATATTTTTTATTTTTAGTGTCTTTTAAATATCCTATATAGCTGATCCAATATAAAGTTAAATAATTATCTCTAACATTATTAAATTTTATGATTAGCTCTTTTTCCTCATTAAAATTCAAACAACTTTTTAACTCTTTAAGAATTGTTTCTAAATCATTTTTTATATTTTCTAATATTTCTTCATTAATAATTACTCTTTCTAATTTTTCTTTTATTTTCATAATTAACTCTCCATCTAATAATGATATTATATAATTATTTCTTATCTTTATCAATTAGGTAATTTTAAGTTACTATCTTCTGTTAATTCTATATAGTTTTCACTAGTTACAATAGGCTTTTCTAATTTTCTTTCTATTTCTTTTTTAGCACTATTTATTACACTACCTGCTTCACTCATATCACTCTTTAACTCTTTTAATCCTTTACTATCATTTTTCTTATGAAACTCTACTGCAGTCGCTTCTCCTAAATTAGTTAAAGCTAGTTCTATATTAGTCATGGAATCTCTTAAGTTTTGTCTATCATCCAGTCCTTTAATATTTTTATATTCTTTAGCAGTTACACCAAAGCCACTCTTATATATTTCATTTGTTAAAATAGCATAATCTATACCATTTTGAACACCACGTTCCTTCTACTCATCAGTCAAACTATGTCTAGTAGCGATTTCTCTTTCTCTCATATTTATCCATGATTTAGAGTAGCCTTTCTTTTCATATATTTCTTTCATCCTATCCATAGCAAGTTCAGGATTTTGAATTTCTTCAATTCTTTCACTACCAACTTTGGCCAGCCATCTTTTAAAAGGCTCTGCTTTTTTTAGAGGGAATAGACTGAATTATTCTTAAAATACCTTCTGTATCAGCACAATCAGTCAAACGATACTTGCTATCAGCCGCCACTAATTTCAAACGTCGACAAATTGTCGACAGTTCAATTTTTTCTTCTTCCTTCACTCTCTGCTTAAGTCTATACCAATAATCCCTTGGATCTTTAGAATCGGTTAAGGCAAAGACAACATCAACAACACTGAAGTACCACTTGCCTTCCTCCCAAGTTCTTCTTATCTCTTTTTCTTCGAATAAAGCTAATTTGTAATTCATAATATCTCATATCCTTCCTTATGTTTATCATTATTTCTAATATTTTCAGCTTATAAGCTTAAGGGTATGTACAATTTGTACCCACCCTTGGTTTAAATGTAATTATTTAGAGCAACTAGGTTATTTTATTTTCCATAATATATAAACTCCTTTCATATATACCTTTTGCTATCTTCACCAATTTTTTTCGTAAAAATTCAAAATTTACAAAAAATATAGTTGTACGAAAAATTCGTACAACTGAATAGCTTTAAATTACAGTTATATTCACTACACACATAGTTAAAATAATTTGAAAAAAATTCCCATAGTTGTTATAATACCTATAGAAAGGTAAGGAGCTTATTATGGATTTAAAATTAGAAGTATTTGAAGGGCCACTTGATTTGCTCCTTCACTTAATAAAAGAAAATAAGATGGATATTTTCGATATTGAAATAGAGAGTATTACAAAACAGTACTTAGATTATATTCATAAAATGAAAGAACAAAACTTAGATATCGCATCCGCTTACCTCGTAATGGCAAGCGAACTTACTTTGATAAAGGCAAGAATGTTACTTCCAAGACCTAAAGTAGATGAAGAAGAGGTAGAGGAAGAAGACCCAAGGGAAGAGTTAGTAGCAAGATTATTAGAATATCAAGCTTATAAAGAAATAACTAAGGCTTTAAAAGAAAATGAAAGTAAAAGACAAGAGATTCATACCAAACTACCAGAAAATATTAATAATTATATTGAAGAAAACACTTTAATTACAGGAGAAGGCTCTCTTGATTTATTAGTAGATGCCTTTAAAAAGTTTCTAGTAAGGAAAAGCGAAGAAAAACCTTTATCTACTAAAGTAACTATGAAAGAAATAACTGTATCAAGTAGAAAATTAGAGATAAAAAGTATCTTAAAGAAAGAAAAAAGGGTAAGTTTCTTTAAGCTTTTCCCTGTTTCAACCAAAGAATATATAGTGGCAACATTTTTAGCAATACTTGATATGGCTAGAAATAAAGAATTGTTAATTAAACAAGAAGAACTATTTAGTGATATTATCGTAGAGGGGGTATCATAATGAATTTAAAAGCAGTACTTGAAGGATTACTCTTTGTTGTAGGTGATGATGGACTTGATCTAGATGAGATAAGTAGGCTATTAGAAATATCTAAAGATGATGTTAAAGAGTTGATTAAGGAGTTACAAACTGATTATCAAAGTGATAGTAGAGGTATTAGAATAGACTTTCTAGGAGATAAATTAAAACTCACTACTAAGAAAGAACATAATATGTATTATCAAAAACTATTAACTACAGAAGATAATAATAATTTAAGTCAAGCAGCATTAGAGACTCTTGCTATTATCGCTTATAATCAACCTATTACAAGAGTTAAAGTAGATGAGTTAAGAGGAATATCCAATAATCACATTATAAGAAAGTTAGTTGCAAAAGGTCTTATTAAAGAAAGTGGTAGAAGTAATATGCCAGGTAGACCAATTCTATATGAGACTACTAGTGAGTTTTTAGATTATTTTGGGCTATCTTCTATAGATGAACTACCTGATATGAGAGATTTCTTAGAGGAAGAAGAAAAAGAAAGAGAAGAAGATGTAGACTTATATCAATCTAAATATAAAGAAGAAAATTAATATATACAGATTATAGAAAACTATGCTATAATCTATTTATGCCTGTATGGCGGAATTGGTAGACGCGGTAGACTCAAAATCTACTTCTAGCAATAGAGTGCAGGTTCGAGTCCTGTTACAGGCACCAAATCGATTGTTATCCGAACCTTTAGGTTCGTTTTTCTTTTATAAATCTGTTGAATTTTAAGAAAAGGTTGATATAATAATAAAACATTAAGGACGTGAAAATATGAACTATATAAAAATAGGTGATATAAAATTACAATATGATGAATCAATTACTGATATAGAAAGAATTAAGAAAATTATAAATTTAAATGAATTTCTATTTTCAGACTATAAAGATAAAACTATTTCTTTTGTTGAGCAAAATACCTCTGATGATAATGTAGTTTATGTGAATAATTTTGATGAGTTTTTTTTCGACCTTTTAAAACAACTTTTAAATGATACTAGTTTTATTTCTTCTTTAGATAACAAAGATTTATTACCAGCGCTTTATATTCAATTACTTGTAAAAAAAGAATCTATAAACGGCGAAACACTTATTCAATTAAATGATAACATAACAGATGATATGCTTTGGTTTATAATTGCTTGTAAATTTTTTGATTGTAAAAATCAGTTTAACGAATTATCAAATTTTCTAAAATATCGTAGTGATAAAGAACATATTTTTGAATGGTTAAAAGAAACACAGAGATTTAATACATATAATTATTTATTAGAGATAACTTTAAACAATTTAAAAGAATATGATTTCTATTTCTTTGATAATATTAATGAAATATTTTCTAAAATGAATGAAAAAAACTTTGATTATGTACTTTCATCTGAAGCTTCAAGTTATAAGTTGCAAAAAATGTCTATAGAATCTTTTGAAAATATATTTTTTGGTTTCTTAAACAAAATAAAAGCCCCAAAAGAGTGGAAAGAAATATATATTGATTTAAAAACCAATGATAGAATAATATTTGAAGAAAGTAAAGATGGTAAAGATAATTCTAAATGTTTTATAGATAATGATGGTATCAGAAAAATTAAAGTAACTACTGATGGAACAATTAATGTCTTTATTTACTTTGTCCATGAATTTATCCATTATATTTCTATATCAAAAGGTATGCCTCCATTTTCTTTATTAGAATTTCCATCAATATACTATGAAAGAGTCGCTGCCATTTATTTAATCAATATTGGATATGATGAAAATATAATGAAAGGTGTTATTGAAGATAGAAATAAAAATAATTTTGATAAATATTATGATTTATTTGGGATTCTTCTTGACATGTGTAGATATAATAAAAAAGGTAATATAAGTAGGGAAGAAAAAGTAGAATTTCTTAAGAAGGCAACTGAAGCGACAAATGAAAGTGTAGAAAATCTAATCAGTATTTTTTTAGAAAATGGAGAGTCAATAGATGATTTGCAATCATTAATAATAAGAGATTGTGATTATGGTAAGAAAGTTGATAATGAATGTGATTATTATATAATAGAGTTTATTAAAAATGGATTATTAGTATTAGATGGATATCAATATTTGACAGATAGTTATTTAGCAGATAGGTTACTAGAAAAAGAAGGTAACGACTCTATTTCAGATAAAATGATTTATATTACTGAAAACTTGTCTAACTTTAATATTGAAACTATATCTAAATATTTAGGTATTGAGGATACTTTTACTAAAAAGCCTAAAAGTAAAAAAATATCATATATATAATTTTAGTATAATTATAGCTACTCAATTTAACTTAATTAGTGTAAATTTTTTCACTTAAAATTAAAAGTATGTTATACTTATCTTAAGTATGGAGGTAATGATATGGATAAGAAAATTGCAATAATTGAAATAGGAAGTAATAATACAAAGACACATATTTATGAAAATGGTAATTTAATTAAAGAAAACAATGTAACTATAGAATTTAAGAAAAATTATAAAAAAGAAAATAAAATTGCCTCTTCTGATTTAGACAAATTATATGATGTAATTAAAAAGACTTTAGAAGATACTAAAGATATTCATATATATGGATGTAGTATTTTTAGAAATATGACTAAAGGGGAACTGGAAGAAATTAATAAAGAATTAAAGGAAAAATTCAACCTAGAAATTAAAGTAGTATCTCAAGAAGATGAGGCAAAGTACACTGCCTTAGGCTGTTATAACAATATAAAATATGATGGTAATATATGCATCTTTATTGGCGGTGGCGGTTCAATTGAGTTAATCTTTGTTAGAAATGGAGAAATTATTGATAAAAAGTATTATGACTTTGGAGTTGTTGATATTACTAATAAATTTAGTAGTTTAAAAGATGATGTTCCAACTTGTACTTTTGATGAAATTTATAATTATTTAAATAACTTAGTTGGAAATTTAGAAACTAAAGCTGATGTTTTAATATTAGCAGGTGGAGATCACCTATATTGGTATAATAATGCAAAATATGAGTTACTTGATAATACTTTATATGAAAGTGATAATCAAAAATATATGCTTACAAGAGATATGAGTGATGCCTATGATAGAAATGCTTTAGTTACATCACTTGATAAAATAAGAGAAAATAGTGATAATCCATTATGGTTTGACGGTTCTAGGGCGATGAAAGTAATAACAAATCTAATATCTCATAAAGTAGATGCTAAATATATTATTCCTACTAAAATAAACATGGAAGAAGGGTTGAAGATAGCACTGTTTAAATAATATAATGCAATGCTATTTTTCTTTGCTAAAATTAACCATATGTAGTATAATATAGCCAAAAAGTGGGGGATATTATGGAAGTAAGCGATAAAATTATGTATCATTATCATAGACTAGGTATTTATGATGATATATGGCAAGTAGGTAACGAAATTACAGTAGATGATAATTTTAATTCTTATTGTGGTAGTATCGTTGATAAATTTAGTACTGGCGTTAAATGTAAAAATGGATTAGTTCCTATAGAAAGAATTATAGATAATTATTTATATGATATAGGTGTAGAAAATATTGACTTAGAAACTATTACTAATCTATTAAAAGACTCAAGTGCCATTATAACAAACGCTAATATGTATAATAGAGAATTAATGTTAGAAAAATATAGAAAAGAACATAATTCTGATTTGCCTAGTAGATTACACTCTATTTGGTTAGCAGATAAAAAAAGTTTAAATTTTTGGGAAGGACAATTAAATGGTAGAAGAAAATTAAAATTATATAGAGTTTCAGTAACAGGTAATTTATTTAAGTCAAGTGATAGTTTTATTCCAGATGATGAATTAACTGCTAAAGAAATGTATGAAGCTTCATTTGATTATTGGAATCCTACTTTTAAGGAAGAAGATTTATGTAAAGCTGAATACTTATTCCAAGGTAAAGTAAAAGTTTTGGAGAAAATTAAATAATAATGTATAATTAATATAAGGATGTGATTAAATGTTAACACCTAATAATTTTAAGGATTATGAACTGCTTGATGCTTCTAATGGAGAAAAATTAGAACGATGGGGAAAGTATATCTTACTTAGACCTGATCCTACTGTTATTTGGGATAATGGTAATTTATTAGAAAAATATAAAGGAAAGATAGATGCTATATATTATCGTTCTAATAAAGGAGGAGGACACTGGGAGAACTTTAAGAAGATTCCTAGTACTTGGACTATTAAATATCAAGATTTAACTTTTAATATTAAACAAATGGGCTTTAAACATACTGGTATATTTCCAGAACAAGCGGTTAATTGGGAATATATGATGAATAAAATAAAGAATTCTAAAAGACATATTAAAGTCTTAAATCTCTTTGGTTATACAGGAGCAGCTTCTGTCGCATGCCTTAAAGCAGGAACGTCCGTTACTCATGTAGACTCATCAAAAGGTATGGTAGAAGTATGTAAAGAAAATGTAATCTCATCTGGACTAAAAGATAGACCAGTTCGCTATTTAGTAGATGATGTAGTAAAGTTTGTAAAAAGAGAAATTAGACGTGGCAATAAGTATGATGCTATTGTCATGGATCCTCCTAGTTATGGAAGAGGTGCTAATGGTGAGGTTTGGGATATTGAAAAAGACCTAGTAACCCTTGTTAATTTATGCCTTGAAATATTAAGTGATAAACCACTATTCTTTATCATTAACTCTTACACAACAGGACTATCCAAAACATCTTTAGAGAACTTATTACTTACAACTATTAATAAAAAATATAAAGGCCTTGTTAGTAGTAGTGAAATAGGTCTTAAAATAACAGACAACAACTTAATATTACCTTGTGGTATTTATGGAAGATGGGAAAGTTATGATTAATATATTATATGAAGATAATCATTTACTAGTAGTAGAGAAAAAAATAGGAGTATTAAGTCAAAGTGATGGTTCTAATACTCCTGATATGTTAACTATTTTAAAGAAATATCTTAAAGAAAAATATAATAAACCTGGTAATGTCTATTTAGGCCTTGTTCATCGTCTTGATAAAAATGTTGGTGGTGTAATGGTTTTTGCCAAGACTAGTAAAGCGGCTAGAAGACTATCGGAACAAATTAGGAATAGAGAGTTAAAAAAAACTTATCTTGCTGTTTGTAAGGGCATAATAAAATCAGATGGAAAGTATCAAGATTATTTAAAAAGAATAGAATATCGTAGCGTTGTTAGTAATAGTAAAGAAGGTAAACTTGCTAGTTTAACATATCAAGTTCTAGATACTAAAGATAATAATACTCTTGTTAAAATAAATTTAGAGACAGGAAGGCATCATCAAATAAGAGTCCAGTTTTCCTATCATAATCATCCTTTATTAGGTGATGAGAAATATGGTAGTATTGGAAAATATCCTCTAGCATTATTCGCTTACAAATTAGAATTTACTCATCCTACAACTAAAGAAAAGTTAAATTTTACCTTACTACCAAGGGAAGGTTACTTTAAAAACTTTACACCAATTGTCTAAGATTGTAAAAAAGGTTTGATTTTTAACCTTTTTTTTGTTATGATTTAATATATAAGATAAGGGAGATGGAAGTCATTATGATATTAGCAAATTTTGATTTAAGCTTTTTTACATCAATTCCAGGAATGTTAATAACAGGAGGAGTGTTATTACTTTTAATTGCATTAATAATCTTTATTGCAACTGGAAGTAGAAAAAGCAAGAAAGATAAAAAAGAAGTAGTAAGCACTGATAATACTGCAACTACACCAGCTGTTGATAATACTGCTACTGTAGAAGTTAATGATGTACCACAAAGTGTTGTACAACCTCAAACTGTCCAGAATATAGAACCTACTCCTACAGTTGTAGCGACAGAGCCAACAGTTAATTCTACACCTACAGTAGAAAATGATGCAGGGGTTTTGCCAACTAATCCTGTACCAACTGTCCAGAGTGTTGAGCCAAAAGTAGAAACACAAGTTCCTAATAATGAAGTTAATAAAGCCGTTACTGAAACACCAACACCTATTGTTAATACAACAAACGAGGAAGTAGCACCTCCTGCACCAGTAATAGATATGCCACAACAAAATGAAGAAGCTGTTTCTAGTACAACACCTGAAGTTATAGTAAATCCTACACCAGCTGAAAGTATTCAAAATAATACTGTTGCTCCTAATGCAGAAGTAGCAGCATCTGAACCAATTACTATCGTTAATGAGGAACATAGAAGAGAAGAACCAAAACCTATTTATGGTGGTGCTAGTCCTGTAATTCCTAAAATAGATGTGGGAGAAGAACATCGTCCAATTTATGGTGGAGCAGACCCATTAGAAAATACTGGAGCTATTCCAACGATTAATAATCAAGTTTCTACACCAATTCCTAAAATAGATGCAGAACCAAAAGTAGAGCCTGTTGAACCTGTAATAGTGGCAACTCCACATGTTGAAACACCTACAGTAGAATCAACACGAGTAGAAGGCACGAAACAAGAAGTAGTAACACCTACTGTAACAGAACCAGCACCTAAAGTAGAATCTACCCAAACTGCCTCTAAGCAAGAAGTTGAAGTAGAAAGTTTATTTTAAGAGTATTTTTACTCTTTTTTTGTTCTTTCTTACTGAATTACTACATACAATAATTTAGAAAAGAAAGGATGATAAAATTATGGAAACACTAAAAGTTTCATCAAAATCAAACCCTAATTCAGTAGCAGGGGCACTAGCCAATGTCTTTAGAGCAAATGGCAGTGTAGAAATACAAGCAGTAGGAGCAGGAGCCCTAAATCAAGCGATTAAAGCTGTAGCAATTGCCAGAGGATTCCTAGCACCAGCTGGTAAAAATATCGTTTGTATTCCTGCTTTTACTGATATTGCAATTGATGGAGAAGAGAGGACTGCTATTAAATTAATCATAGAAACTAAGTAAAAATACTTGTAAAAAATTAAAGTAAGCCTTATAATAAAATCAAGTCGATGACAAGAGACAATGTTAAGTAATTTTATTTAAGAGATACTGTGGTTGGTGAGAACAGTAATAAAACCTTAACTATCTACTCTTTAGATGATTTTATATCCGGGCATTACCGTTATCTAAATTAAGTATAATAAGGATGGCACCGTCTATACTCATTGTATAGACTCCTTAAAGCCATTCTTTTTTTGTTTTCGACTAGAAAGGGAGGAAAATATGTTAGATATTAAATTTGTAAGAGAAAATAAGGAAATTGTTAAAGAAAATATTAAAAAGAAGTTTCAGGATGAGAAATTACCTTTAGTAGATGAAGTAGTAGAACTAGATGAGAAGATAAGAGCTTTAAAACAAGAAGGTGATGAATTAAGAAAGACTCGTAATGATGAGAGTAGTTCTATTGGTTTACTTATGAGAGAAAAAAAGATAGAGGAAGCGGGTAAGAAAAAAGAAGAAGTTAAGAAGATTAATGAAAAGTTAGTTACTATTGAAGAAAATGAAAAGAAACTTAGTGATGAGTTAAGAAGTAAGATGATGGTAATTCCTAATATTATGGACCCTTCTGTTCCAATAGGTAAAGATGATAGTGAAAATGTCGAAGTAGAACGTTTTGGGGATGCTTATAAACCAGAGTTTGAAATACCATATCATGCTGATATTATTATGAGACTTAATGGTATGGATAAAGAAGCAGCAGGAAGAACATCTGGTGAAGGATTTTACTTTTTAACAGGAGATGTTGCAAGACTTCATGAAGCGATGATTGCCTATGCAAGAGACTATATGATAGATAAAGGTTTTACTTACTGTGTACCACCTTTTATGATTCATAGTGATGTAGTAACAGGTGTTATGTCTTTTCCTGAGATGGAAGCGATGATGTATAAAATAGAAGGAGAAGATTTATACTTAATAGGTACAAGTGAACATTCTATGATAGGTAGATATAAAGGACAAATTGTTAAAGAAGAAGAGCTACCTTTAACCTTAACCTCATATTCACCATGCTTTAGAAAAGAAGGAGGTTCTCATGGATTAGAAGAGCGAGGACTTTACCGTGTTCATCAATTTGAAAAAGAAGAGATGATAGTTATCTGTAAACCAGAAGAGTCTATGGACTGGTATGAAAAAATGTGGAGATATACTGTTGAAGTATTTAGAAATATGAATGTACCTGTTAGACAGTTAGAGTGTTGTAGTGGAGATTTAGCCGATTTAAAAGTTAAATCATGTGATGTAGAGGCATGGAGTCCTAGACAACAAAAATACTTTGAAGTAGGTAGTTGTTCAACTTTAGGAGATGCTCAAGCAAGAAGATTAGGCATTAGAACTAAAGGAGAAAATGGAACATACTTTGTTCATACTCTAAACAATACCGTAGTTGCATCACCTCGTGGACTAATCGCTGTAATAGAAAATAATTATAATGAAGATGGTAGTGTAACAGTACCAGAAGTATTAAGACCTTATATGGGAGGCTTAGAAGTAATTACACCTAAAAATTAGTAAATTAATGTATAAATATCAAGGGATTTGCCATACTGATAGTAGAAGTAAAATTGACAAAACATAGGCGTGTATGGTATAATAAAGACCGCACGTAAAAAGAAGAGGTGTTTTAAATGTTTTACGATGAGACACAGGCAATTAATGCTTGTGAAGAAGACCCGTCCTTGATATTTGAACTTATTAAAGAAGGACATCTAGATTTAGTAGATAAACTATTAAAGAAGAAAATAGTTAGTTTAAGTACTATAGACGAGGGTGGAAATACTGTTTTAATGAGACTTTTAAAAAGTAAGAAATATGATTTAGTAGAAAAATATATTAATGATATAGATAGTGATATTAATCATCAAAATAAAGATGGTAATACCTTATCTCATTTACTTGCTACTAAAAATTATCTTCATACTGCAAAAATCATTAAAAAGTTAAAAAGAAATAAAGAGATTAATCCTAATATTAGAAATAATGAAGGAAGGACTATTCTTGATATTGCCATATCTACAGGTAATTTATGTACAACTCTAAAACTATTAGAAGATAAAAGATTTAATAACATTGATTTAGTATCATTTAACAATCTATATAATACTTTTATTAAAAGTGATGAGTTTGGTAAATATACTAAATTAACTAATTTAGAGACTATTGTAAATGAATTATCTAAGAAAGCTAAATTACTACCTAAAGTAAAAGAGATAGTAGATTTAGTTAAGAAGAACTTTGATATTATTAAAAATGAACTTATGAATAATAAATTAACTTTCATGGATAATATAGTTAAGAATGTCTTAATGGAAGTAACAGTATAAAGAAGAAAAATAAATTCTTCTTTTTTCTGTGTTTATATGCTAAAATATAACTGTTTAGAAAGAAGTGAAAGACTATGGGTAAAATAGTTTTATTTATGGGACCATCTTCCTCTGGGAAAAATATTATCAAAAGCAGATTAATTAAAGATAATAAATTTGCACTTAAAGAAATAATAATGTCAACAACAAGACCTAAAAGAACGGGAGAAATAGAAGGAAGAGAATATTATTTTAAAACAGAAAAAGAAATGTTAGAGTTAGAAAAAGAAGGTAAAATAATTGAAAGAAGGACGTATGATACCGCTTATGGCCCTTGGCATTATTTTACAACTAGTTCTAGTATTGATTTAGATAATTATAACTATGTAGGTGATAATACTTTAGAAGGACTAGACCAATTTGTCAAATTCTATGGAATAGAAAATATCATTTCTATTCTAATAAAAGTAGATGATGGAATTAGATTACAAAGAGCATTAGATAGAGAAAAAAGAGAAAAGGATCCTAAATATCAAGAGTTATGTAGAAGATTTTTAGCAGATTCTATAGATTTTTCCAAAAAAAATATAAGTAAAAGACCAATAACTAGTATTATCTATAATAATAGTAGTTTAGATAATACTATGCAAGAAGTAGAAAAAGTTTTAAAATTAAATTTGTAAGGAAGTGATAATATGCATTTACCAGATTTTAAAGTCGCTCGTAGTAGTACAAAAATAGATTATGAAAAGAAAGAATATAACTTAGATTCTAAATATCTTAATAAATATAAAGGTAAAAAATGTTTTTTAAAGACTTATGGATGTCAAATGAATGAACATGATAGTGAGAATATTAAAGGTATATTAGAACTATTAGGTTTTGATTTTACTGACAAAATAGAAGATGCTGACTTAGTTCTATTAAATACCTGTTCTATAAGAGAAAATGCCCATAATAAAGCTTTTGGATTACTTGGGAAAGCTAAACATATAAAAGAGTCTAAAAGAGATTTAATGATAGGTTTATGTGGATGTATGGCTCAAGAAGAGATAGTTGTTAATACTATTATGAAAAAATATCCTTTTGTAAACTTTGTAATAGGTACTCATAACTTTTATCAGTTACCTAAAATATTAGAGAAAAGTGAAGAGAAACAACAAATAGAAGTTTATTCAAGAGAAGGAGACTTAATAGAAGATTTACCAGTAGATAGAACTAGTAAATATAAAGCTTATGTTAATATTATTTATGGTTGTGATAAGTTCTGTACTTATTGTATTGTTCCTTATACTAGAGGAAGAC
>CAMMKE010000010.1 GCA_946497375.1 uncultured Mycoplasmatota bacterium | reverse complement strand
AAGTAAATGGTAACTACTATTATTTTGATAAAGAAAATAATTATAAAGCATTAAGCGGTTGGAACACGATAGATGGTCTAAGATACTATTTTGACCCTATAACAAAAACAAGATATCAAGGAATACATAATGTAGATGGTAAGAACTATTTCTTTGGAATAACTAAAGGAAAAGTAATGTATGGCTTTATTAATTATAATGGAGATACTTATTATACAGATCCAAAAACAGGAGAACTTGCTACTGGAATTACTATAATAAATGAAAAACCATATTTCTTTGGAATTAGTAAATTTAAACTTCAAAAAGGTTTAATAGGTTATAATGGAGATTACTATTATAGTAATAGTGAAGGTATCTTACAAACAGGTCCAATTACCATAAATGGCATTGATTACTATTTTGATGAAACTACTTATAAAGCTGTTTAATTTAATATTAATACTTATAATATAAAAAACTATGAAAAGCTGTTAAGAATTAATTAATTTTTTGACAGCTTTTTCTTGTCATTTTATAGTAGCAAGTATATACTATAATTGATGGGAGTGTATATGTGTGAAAAAAATGAATATTTTACGGGTATTTTTTACCTTATTTTTAGCATTTATATTTAGCGGGGCAGTAAGTGTAGAAGCTAAAACTGATTTAATAAGCTTAGGTACTGGAAAATATCAAATAGCTGTAACCGATGAAACAACTATAGATGAGATATCTGAAGTCTTAGGTGATCCAAAATTAAAAACAAAATCTGCATTTGGGGGTTATGCTTATTCATTTTATACTGATAGTAATTATAGTAATTATCTTTATATTGAAACAACAAGTGAAGATAAGATAATTTCTTATGGGTCAGTAGATCCAACTTATAAAGCTAAGAGTGAAAGTTATGGTGATAAATATAACTATTACCCTAGAACTTGGTTAGCAGGCTTTTCTTTAAATAATAATGGCATAGTTAAGGGAGGTATCTATTATAATACTTCTGCTCTTTATAATGGTAGTTCTTCAAAGATAATTGAACTTTTTAAAGCAAACTATCAAAATGATTTAGAAACTTACAATAAAACTATGGCATCTCATGGTGTTATTATGTTTAATGCTTATTCTGCTGCTTTAGGTGGTAAGAGTAGGTTAATTTATGATGAAGAAGTTTTTGATATTGCTATTTCTTATATGAAACAAGGAACATCTTTAAGACAAGTTTTATTACAATATTCTGACCAATTAGATTTAAGCCAAAGAAGATTTATTGATACAAGTTCAAACATAACTATAGAAAATACATATTATGTTTTTAATCCCTTAATGTATGGACGTTATGCTGCAAACTATAAATCTACTGATTTTGGTAGTGCAAATATAGCCGTATTCGATTATAATCCAAATACAGAAATAGCTTATAGTTTAACAATAGCACCATCTGTTAAAGATATGCTTTTAGATGATAGTATTGCTAGTCTTGGTATTTCTAAAGAAGATATTATCATTAATCAAAATATTATGTATGTGTTAAGTCTTTTAGAGGATAATATGACAGAACGGGAAAAAGCCTTAATAATCGCTTCATATACTCATGAAGGTAATATTTATCGTTTTACAGATAATAAAGATACGTATAAAGGATTATTTTTAGATCATGGTGCTGTTTGTGGCGGTTTTGCTGATACATTTAATATGCTTGCTGAACGAGCCGGTCTTACTTGTCGGGAAGTTACTAGTAATAAAGCCAATCATGCTTGGAATGTTTGTAATATAGATGGAGAGTGGACTTATTTAGATACAACAAAATCAGGTTTATATCGTAAAAATGATGTTAATAATTATTACGAAACATATTCCCCTACCTTGTTCTTTGATAAAACATCTTTTGACGCTTATTCAACCCTATATGAATTTTCTGATGCTAAAACTAGACCTACCACTTTCTTTAATAATGACTTTCCTGAAGGAGCAGATCTAAGATATCAAGGTTATCCAGGTTATATAAGTCATGTATATTATGATGATAATTATAAATATTATATGGGACTTTCAAATATTAATGGTATTTGGGTATCTGCTATATATCAAGAAAATAGAACTACCGGTCTAAGAAAAGAACTTGTTAAATTTAATGATAGTTATAATGACTATGGTATCGCTAAAGTAGATGATACGATTTATTACATAAATGCTGATAAAACCGCTCTTTATAGTTATAATTTAAAAACCCAAGAAAAAACTAAAGAATTAACTTTTACTAGTAATCAAAAAGTTGGTGGTGTATTTATCCGTGATGGATATGTTTATTATAATTATTATGATACTGAAGCTGAAGAAGAGAAGTTTGCTGCCTATACTCCTATTACTGCATGGGCTAAACAAGGAATATATACCCCAACAAATCAAGAAAGTGATTATAAACTTTTATATTTAGAATCTCCTGATGAAGTGACAATTGTTAAAGCCCTTGCTAATAAAAGTGCCTTTCCTAAAGGGGAATTAGAAATACCTGAAACAATTAATGGTAAAAAAGTCGTTGCCATAGCAGATGAAGCCTTTACTTCGCTTTTTAATGATGTAGGTTTTAGTGGCGAAGTTATAATACCAAAATACATTAAATATATTGGTAATGGTGCGTTTTCATCAAATCCTAATATAACTAAAGTTACTTTTAATGAGGGTATTAAATATATTGGTAATGGTGCTTTTTCTAATACTGGTATAACAGGAACTTTAGTTCTCCCTAACAGTTTAGAAGTTTTAGAACAATATGCTTTTGAGGGATGCCCTAATATTGAAAAAGTAATAATTAAGGGAAATTTACAAGCGATTCCATATGGTGCTTTCTCATCAAATGCTAATCTTACAAGTGTTGAAATAGGAGAAGGTGTAGAATATATTTCTCAATATGCTTTTAATAAATGTGAAAAATTAAATAATGTATTTTTACCATCTTCTATTAAAGAAATAGGATCTAATGCTTTTTCTAATACAGACTCTTTAGAAAACCTAATTATATATAGTAAAAACGTTGAATATATGAAACATGATAATAAAAATACTACTATATATTTATATGGAGATAGTGAAACAGCTAATTATGCTGATAAAAATTCTATTCCTTATCAAGATTTAAGTAATATTAAAAAAGAAGTTAAATTTACAACTCATGAATATAATCTTAAAGTTGGTGATCCTAATATTACCCTAGATTACCAAATAACTCCAAGTTTTTATCAAGAAGGAGTAACTTTTACAAGTAGTAATAAAAACATCGCTACTGTTGATGAAAATGGTGTTGTAACATTAGGTAAATATTCAGGAACAACCATTATAACTATTAAAACGGCAAGTGGCTTAAAAGATACTTGTACAATTAATGTTTCTGGTAATCCTATAACTAGTATTTTACTTAATAAATCAACAATTAAAAGTGAAAGAGGTAAATCGATCCAATTAGAAGCTTTAATCAATCCTTCAACAACTACTGATGATACAACTTTAACTTGGAAATCTAGTAATCCAACAGTCGCTACAGTTGATAGTAATGGTAAAGTTACAACGAAAACTAATGGAGAAGCAGATATTACAGTTTCTACAGCAAATGGTAAGAAAAATACCTGTCATGTAATTGTTAGTGATCAATATTTATTAGATGCTACTCGTTATTTTGGTGGCAGCTTTATCGAGTTATATATTGATTATGCCATTACTAATAGTGGTAACAAAGTATTAGCAGATTGGGTAAGTAATAGAGAAGATATAATTACAGGGGGACAAATTATTTCTCCAGCTGAACCTAGAAAAGGTGGTTTTGCAATTTTAACTTATACAGATAGTGTATATAAAAGTGCCAAAACAATCGCTTATAGTGCCACTCCTGTTACACTTTCTAATGGTTACAAACAATATGTTGGTGATTTAAATAATAATGGCGAATTTGATATGGAGGATATTTACCTAATTGAAGATATTATTGTTTCTAATGATATGAGTGAAGATAACTTATTAGTAGCAGAACTCAATGGTGATGGTATAATAAATCAAGATGATATGCAAATGCTCTATGAAATAGTTAAAGAAGATAGCATTAATTTTAAAGAAAATATAGGTATTAAACTTTATGTTGATTCAGATATTATAGATGTTACTGATTCTATATTACTAAGTGTTAGAGCAACATCAGAAATTACAACAGATACAAAGAATATCACTTATACATCTAGTGATCCTTCTATTGCTGCTGTAGAGGAAAGTATATTTGATTATAAAATTTTAAAACCTAAAAAAGCTGGCAATATAACTTTAACAGCGACAAATAGTGAAGGGAAAAAAGATAGTTTAGATATTGAAATAATTGATTCTCCTATTTATATAAGTGAAGAAGAAATTGTTATTGAAAAAGGAAAAAGTGGTAGTATAGATGTTTGGATGGATAATAAACTTAAGTCTGCTTCTTATTGGCTTGAAAGCGATAATGATTTAATCGCTTCTCCTAAACAGAGCAATTATGGACATTCTGGTAGTACTAAAGTGTCTGCGGAAATAGAGGGAAATGATGTTGGAACAACTATTATAACAATAAGTGTTGGTAATAATAAGAGTGTTGATTGTATTGTTAATGTTGTATCTGATATAGAAGAAGCAAAACATATAAATAGTATTACTCTAGATAAAACTAATATTTCTTTAGAAAAGGATGCAAGTGAAAACTTAAATGTAACCTTTGATCCTGTTGATACTACTGATAATAAAACTATTACGTGGGAAAGTAGTAATAATGATATAGTTTCTGTAGATGAAAATGGTAAAGTAACAGCCTTAGATTATGGTACTGCTATAGTAACCGCTACTACTATTAATGGTAAAACTGCTACTTGTACTGTTACTGTTAATGAAAGACCTATTACAAATATTACTTTAGATAATAAAGATTTAACTTTAGAAGTAGGTGCTAAAGCAAAGTTAATTCCTACTATTACGCCTATTGATACAACTGATGATAAAATTTTATTCTGGGAAAGTAGTAATATCCAAATTGTTAGTGTAGATCAATCTGGTAATATGGAAGCTCTTAATAGTGGTAAGGCAACTATTACAGTTCAAACTGCCAATGGCAAAACTGCAACCTGTATTATTACGGTAAAAAAACCTATAATTAAAGAATCTGGTTGGGAAGAAATAGATGGTAAATATTATTACTATGATAGTACTATTGGAGATTATGTCTCAGGTTGGAAAACTATAGAAGGTTTAAGATACTATTTTGATACTGAAACTAAGGAAAGATATCAAGGAATTCATAATGCAGAAGGTAAGAACTATTTCTTTGATATAACTAAAGGTAATTTAATGTATGGTCTAATTAATTATAATGGCGATACTTATTATGCTGATCCTGAAACTGGAGAGTTAAAAACAGGAGTTACTATTATAAATGGAAAACCATATTTCTTTGGAGTAAGTAAATTTAAACTACAAAAAGGTTTAATAGGTTATAATGGTGATTACTACTATAGCAATAGTAAAGGAATCCTTCAAACAGGTATGATTGAAGTAAATGGTAACTACTACTACTTTGATAAAGAAAATAATTATAAAGCATTAAGTGGTTGGAATACGATAGATGGCCTAAAATACTATTTTGACCCTGTCACGAAAATAAGATATCAGGGAATTCATAATGTCGAAGGTAAGAACTATTTCTTTGGAGTCACTAAAGGAAAAGTAATGTATGGTTTCATTGGTTATGAAGGTGATACTTATTATGCTGATCCTGAAACTGGAGAGTTAAAAACAGGAGTTACTATTATAAATGAAAAACCATATTTCTTTGGAGTAAGTAAATTTAAACTTCAAAAAGGCTTTATTGGTTATAACGGAGATTACTACTATAGTAATAGTGAAGGAATCTTACAAACAGGGATGATTGAAGTAAATGGTAACTACTATTATTTTGATAAAGAAAATAATTATAAAGCATTAAGTGGTTGGAATACGATAGATGGCCTAAAATACTATTTTGACCCTGTCACGAAAATAAGATATCAGGGAATTCATAATGTCGAAGGTAAGAACTATTTCTTTGGAGTCACTAAAGGAAAAGTAATGTATGGTTTCATTGGTTATGAAGGTGATACTTATTATGCTGATCCTGAAACTGGAGAGTTAAAAACAGGAGTTACTATTATAAATGAAAAACCATATTTCTTTGGAATAAGCAAATTTAAACTTCAAAAAGGCTTTATTGGTTATAACGGAGATTACTACTATAGTGATAGTGAAGGAATCTTACAAACAGGGATGATTGAAGTAAATGGTAATTACTATTACTTTGATAAAGATAATAATTATAAAGCATTAAGTGGTTGGAATACGATAGATGGTCTAAAATACTATTTTGATCCTGTAACAAAAATAAGATATCAAGGAATTCATAATGTCGAAGGTAAGAACTATTACTTTGGAGTAACTAAAGGAAAATTAATGTATGGCTTTATTAACTATAATGGTGATACTTATTATACTGATCCTGAAACTGGAGAGTTAAAAACAGGAGTTACTATTATAAATGGAAAACCATATTTCTTTGGAATTAGCAAGTTTAAACTTCAAAAAGGTTTAATAGGTTATAATGGTGATTATTATTATAGTAATAGTGAAGGAATATTACAAACAGGTCCAATTACTATAAATGGTATTAATTATTATTTTGATGAAACCACCTATAAAAATATTTTGTAATAATTTCTAATCAAAAGATAGTGGGAGGATAATAATGATAAAAAAGATTATATTCTGTTTAAGTGTTTCTTTATTGTTTCTACTAGTTCTAGATGTTTCAGCTCAAGAAAGAGAAGGTTATCCTTCTTTTTCTAAGGAAACAATAAATTATGAAAATATTATCTCTTCTGGCTGGCAAGAAATAGATGGAAAATATTATTATTATGATAATAATATCGAAGATTATGTTTCCGGTTGGCAAGAAATAGATGGTTTAAAATATTATTTTGATCCCAAGACCAAAGAAAGATATCAAGGTATCCATAATATTGATGGTAATGACTATTTCTTTGGTGTAACTAAAGGTTATTTAATGTCTGGTTTTATTGGTTATAATGGCGATTATTATTATAGTAATAGCAAAGGTATCTTACAAACAGGTATGATAGAAGTAAATGGTTATTACTACTACTTTGATAAAGAAAATAATTATAAAGCATTAAGTGGTTGGAATACGATAGATGGTCTAAAATACTATTTTGATCCTGTAACAAAAATAAGATATCAAGGAATTCATAATGTCGAAGGTAAGAACTATTACTTTGGAGTAACTAAAGGAAAATTAATGTATGGCTTTATTAACTATAATGGTGATACTTATTATACTGATCCTGAAACTGGAGAGTTAAAAACAGGAGTTACTATTATAAATGGAAAACCATATTTCTTTGGAATAAGCAAATTTAAACTTCAAAAAGGTTTTATTGGTTATAACGGAGATTACTACTATAGTGATAGTGAAGGTATCTTACAAACAGGGATGATTAAAGTAAATGGTAATTACTATTACTTTGATAAAGATAGTAATTATAAAGCCGTAAGTGGTTGGAATACGATAGATGATCTAAAATACTATTTTGATCCTGTAACAAAAATAAGATATCAAGGAATTCATAATGTCGAAGGTAAGAACTATTACTTTGGAGTAACTAAAGGAAAATTAATGTATGGCTTTATTAACTATAATGGTGATACTTATTATACTGATCCTGAAACTGGAGAGTTAAAAACAGGAGTTACTATTATAAATGGAAAACCATATTTTTTTGGAATTAGCAAGTTTAAACTTCAAAAAGGTTTTATCGGTTATAATGGAGATTACTATTATAGTAATAGTGAAGGTATCTTACAAACAGGGATGATTGAAGTAAATGGTAATTACTATTACTTTGATAAAGATAATAATTATAAAGCATTAAGTGGTTGGAATACGATAGATGGTCTAAAATACTATTTTGATCCTGTAACAAAAATAAGATATCAAGGAATTCATAATGTCGAAGGTAAGAACTATTACTTTGGAGTAACTAAAGGAAAATTAATGTATGGCTTTATTAACTATAATGGTGATACTTATTATACTGATCCTGAAACTGGAGAGTTAAAAACAGGAGTTACTATTATAAATGAAAAACCATATTTCTTTGGAATAAGCAAATTTAAACTTCAAAAAGGCTTTATTGGTTATAACGGAGATTACTACTATAGTGATAGTGAAGGAATCTTACAAACAGGGATGATTGAAGTAAATGGTAATTACTATTACTTTGATAAAGATAATGATTATAAAGCATTAAGTGGATTAGTTGATATAGATAATGCTACATATTATTTTGATCCTATTACTAAGGTGCGTGCTAAGGGAGTAACTTTAATAGAAGACAAGTATTACTTCTTTGGAATTAAATATGGCAAGAAGATGTATGGTTGGATAAATGATGATGGTACGTATTATTATGCAAATCTTGAAACTGGTGAACTTGCTAGTGGTTTAGCCGATATAGATGAACAAACTTATTATTTTTCTAAAACTACTAAAAAAATGCAAACTGGTAAAGTTACTTTAGAAGAAGATGGTAAAACTTATTTTTTTAATCCTAATAATGGGAAACTTGTTAGGGGAGTACAAATTATAAATGGAAATGAGTATCATTGTGATCAAGATGGAGTATTAGAAAAAATACAGTATAATCCAGTTTATTACAGTCAAAAAGATGATAGATGGGGCTATATTCTTTATGGTCTAGGACTTTTTAGATCTACAGGTTGTGCTCCTACTAGTATGGCTATGGCTTTTTCTAGTATATTAGGAAGAGAAATTTTACCTACTACTGTTGCTAACTATTTATATTATAATACTGATGAGTTTAATAAAAGAGTCAAAGGATCTAGTGGTATGGCTATTATATATGCAAGTAAGTATTTTAATGTTAAAGCTACTGCTTTAAAAAGTAAAACAGACTTAATTAATGCTTTAAAAGATGGAAAACTTGTATTCGCTGCTATGGGTAATGGTAAGTTTGCTACTCCATTTTATAATCATGCTATTATTTTAACTAAATATAATAATGGACTTACTTATGCCTCTGATCCTTTAAAATCTGAAAATAATGGTTGGGTTTCAGTTAATCAAGTTTTTAATGAACAAAGTAAGGACCCTGATGATTCTACTGGAGGTTCTAATTTTTATTCGCTAGAAGAATTTTAAAACTTCTAGCGTTTTTAATCGTTATATGATATAGTTATTTTATAGAAAGAAGTGATAAGATGCTTACTATTGCTTTTCAAAGCTTTCCTGATTTTTCTAGTAATGCTAGAGCTTTATTTCAATATATGTATAAGAAATATGATAATAAAATGAAGTTTATTTGGGTAGTAAATGATAATGGGATTAGAAACAAAATAACTTCAAAAAATGTTGAAGTAATAAATGTTAATAGTGATAACTTAGATGAAAAGTTAAGCAATGTAGATGTCTTTTTTACAACTCATGCTAATTTAACGGATTATAAAAACCAAAACTCTCATACTCTTTATGTAGAATTATGGCATGGGGTTAGTCCTAAAAATGTTGGCTTTTTGATTAATAATATGAATGAAAGTGATTATAACTGGCTTAATAAAATACGAAAAAAAATTGACTATTTTATTGTCCCAAGTGATTTTTGGGTACCAATTTTTGCAGCAAGGTTTAATGTTTTACCAGAGAAAGTTTTACCTTTAGGTTTTCCAATGCTTGATAATATAGTTAATGCAAGTGGTAAAGAAAATCTGTCTAAAGTCTTAGAATGTGATGTTAGTAAATATAATAAAATAATTTATTATATGCCAACAGCAAGAATTGGATTTGGTAGAAGTGAAGATGTTTCTACTAATTTAAAAAACACTTTAAATTTAAAGCCTTATAGTGAAAAGGAATTAGTTAATTATTTAGATAAGAATAATTATTTATTATGCATTAAATATCATCCTAGTGAAGAATTAAAATTTAACCAAGAGGATAGTAAATATATAAAATATATTAATCAAGATATGTTACAGAAATATAATTTTGATACTAATATGATATTAAATGCTGCTGATATAATGATAAGTGACTATTCATCTTTGGGATTACTTTTCTTAATATTAGATAAACCTGTATTATACTTTTCTAGTGATGTGAATGACTTTTCTAATTCTAGAGGAATACTATTTAATGATTTTAATTTTTGGACTAATAACGATACAATTGATACAATAGATGAGTTCAAAGAAAAGGTTAGTAGGGAGTTAAATACATCTAATATTGAATCCGTAAGAAAAAGAAAAAATCTTTTCTTTGGTAATTTAAAAGATGGGGGATGTTCTAATATCGTTGACTATTTTTTTGATAAAGATGGCAATTTGAAGTCTAATATTAAATATACATATGATGAAAATTATGTCTTGAAACAAGAAAATTTAAAGTTAAAAGAAGAGTTAGATAATATATATAATTCTAAAGGGTATAAATTTTTAGAAAAGATTAGGAAGTTGAAGTGAATAATATGAAAAAATATAAAATTGGATATGTTCAAGGAAGTTTTGATATGTTTCATATCGGACATTTAAATATACTTAAAAATGCAAAAAGCATTTGTGATTATTTGATAGTTGGTGTAAATAGTGATGATTTTATGTATTCATATAAACATAAGCATCCTGTTATTCCTGAAGAAGAACGTCTTGAAATAATTAAATCTATAAAGTATGTTGATGAAGCACATATTGTTAATAATAGAGATAAGTTAGAAGCTTTAGAGAAGTTTCACTTTAATGCTTTAATTATGGGAGATGATTATAAAGGGACTGAATTTTATAATAAAGTAGAAAAGCAGTTAGAGTCTAAAAATGTTGATATTGTTTATTTTCCTTATACTAAGACTACTTCATCTACTATAGTTAGAGAGAAACTTTATAAATATTAGAAAGTTGACGTTAATATTATAAAATGCTATACTTTTAAAGTATTAGATGAAAGAGGAGTGCAAAATGACTAAGTTAAAAAATATTTGGTATAATTTTAAAAAATATCAGTTTTTAATGCAACAATTAATAACAAGAGATTTTAAAGTAAAATACAAAAGATCTGTTTTAGGTGTAGTATGGAGTTTGCTTTATCCAATCTTAATGATGACTGTAATGGCTATGGTTTTCTCACAAATGTTTAGATTTAATGTTGAGGGTGTTAACTACCTTGTTTATTTAATGACAGGTATTATTATGTGGCAATATTTTAGTGAAGCGACTAATAATGCTATGACATCTGTTGTTAGTAACTTTGCTTTAATTAGTAAAGTATATATTCCTAAATATATATTTCCAGTTGCTAAATGTATATTTGTGGGAATAAACTTTGTTTTGACATTAATACCTTGGTTTCTTTTGATAATAATAACACAGTTTGGTCTTGGTACTTATCCGGCTTCTATTAATTGGTATTATTTGTTAATTCCTTATATATTTTTCTGTTTCTTCTTATTTACTGTTGGAGTAGGTATGCTACTTTCATGTATATCAGTATTCTTAAGAGATATGTTTTATATATATGGTATAATATTAACGATATGGAATTATTTTACACCAGTGTTTTATAGTATAGAGATATTACCAGCTTCACTACAAGCATTATTTAAATTTAATCCACTATATCAATTTATTACAGCAGTTAGAAGTATTGTTTTGTATGGAGCAAGACCCTCTATAACTACTCTTGTATTATTAGCATTAATCGGTGGTGGTACATTGCTTTTAGGAGCGATTGTCTTTAAAAAGAAACAGGATAAATTTATTTATTATATTTAGGAGGTTACTATGATTAGAATTGAGCATGTTTCAATGAAATTTAACTTAGGTATTGAAAAAGAATATTCTATTAAAGAGGCCTTTATATCTTTTTTTGATAGAAAAAGAAGAAAGCCTAAAAGTGAGTTTTGGGCATTAAAAGATGTTTCTTTTACTGTAAATAAAGGAGAAGTTATAGGATTAATTGGTAGTAATGGTGCAGGTAAGAGTACTTTATTAAAAGTAGTTAGTGGTGTTATGAAACCTACTAAAGGTAAAGTAACTGTTAATGGTGTTATATCTCCTATGATAGAGTTAGGAGCAGGATTTGATGCAGAACTTACTGCTAGAGAAAATATTTATCTAAATGGTTCTATTTTAGGATATTCTAAAGAGTTTTTAGATGAAAAATTTGATGAAATAGTAGAATTTTCAGAGTTAAAAGATTTTCTTGATGCCCCTGTTAGAAACTTTTCTTCAGGAATGGTTGCCAAACTTGCCTTTTCCATCGCTACTATTGTTAATCCAGAGATCTTAATTGTTGATGAAATATTATCAGTAGGTGATATAAAGTTTCAAGAGAAAAGTAAGAATAAGATGATGGAAATGATTAAGGGTGGTACTACTGTTCTTTATGTTTCTCATGATTTGGATTCTATCCTAAAACTATGTAATAGAGTAGTTTGGTTAGAACATGGACAAGTTGTTAAAGTAGGAGAAACTAGAGAAATATGTGAAGAGTATTATAAGAAACAATTGGGGAAAGAATTAAAAACTAAAGAAAAGAAAGAATTTAAAGATTAGAACTCTAATTTTTAGAGTTTTTTCTTATGGTGTTTTATTGTCGCTTTTCTTTTACCATGTTATAATATAGGTGTTGTATAAATTAATTAGAAAGTATTGAGGTAATCATATGAAAAAATATATTCATTATTGTTGGTTTGGTGATAAGCCATTTCCTAAATTAGCAGAAAAATGTTTGAAGAGTTGGAAAAAATATTTACCTGATTTTGAAATTATGAAGTGGTCAGAAGAAAATGTTGATTTAAATGAATGTCCATTTATTAAAGAGGCTTATGAAAATAAGAAATGGGCCTTTGTAGCAGATTATGCTAGAGCGAAAGCTTTGAAAGAATATGGTGGTATTTATTTTGATACTGATATGGAAGTAGTTAAAGATATTAGTAATTTGCTTAATAAAGGCAATACTTTTTTAGGGGTAGAAGATACTGGATATGTAGCAGTTGGTGTATGGTATGAAAATAAGGAAAATGCTTTACTTCCTACCAAATTGTTAGATATTTATAGGTCAATTGAACATTTTAATGTCGATGAAATGTCAGAATATGCTATTCCTAAATTATTAAGTTCAATATTAGATCCGTTAGGCTTAAAAAAAGGAAGTAAAGAATTGCAGATTTTAGGTGATGGCATTTATATTTATCCAAGAGAATATTTCTATCCTTATTCTTATGATAGAACTAATAATATTTTTACAGATAATACTTGTATGATCCATTACTATGATGCTAGTTGGATTCCTCTTAAAGAGAGAATTGAAACTAGTATGGTAAGAAAAATTGGTAGAAAAAGAACTTTTGCTATATTACACTATTATAGAAAATGTAAAGATGGAATAAGAAAATGTGCTAAGGTCATTTTATTTCCTGTAGTTATCTATAGAGAAAGAAAAAGAAAACAGGCATTAATAGATGATAAGTATTTAGAAAGAATTGATAATACTGTTAAAGCCATAAACGATTTAACTTCTAAAAATATAGATTATATAGTTTTTCATAATAATGAATGGATGGGAGTTACTAGTGCTACTAAAGAGTTGTTTAACAATACAGTGGATTGTGGTGAAATATATAGAAAAAGTGATGTTCAAAAAATAGGTAATGCTATTATTGGTACTAGTGTAAAACAAGTTGTTTTTAGTTCATTTGCTAAAGGATATAAAGATTTGGCTATTTGTTTAAAAAAGAAAAATTCTTTTTTAAAGTTAAAGACTTATTGGCATGGAAGTCATTCACAAATATTAGATTCTTATGGTTTCCCACGTAATTTGGAGATAATAGAACTGCATAAAACAGGTATTATTGATGTAATGGGAACTTGTAAAGAGAGTCTTTTGAACTTTTATTTAAAAGAAGGGTATAAAGCTAAATTTATTACTAATAAAGTTTCTACTAATATTAAACCTATAACAAAAAAGAAAAATAAAGAAGTGAGAATAGGCTTATATGCTGCTAAATGTGATGATTGGCGAAAAAATATGTTTAGTCAGATAGTTGCAGCCTCATTTATTGATAATGCAGTTATTGATATGGTTCCTTTAAATGAAGAAGCAGTTGCTTTCGCTAAACTTGTAGGTGTAAAAATAGAAGGTATACCTAATTCTTTAAAAAGAGAGGAATTAATTAAAAGAATGTCAGGTAATAACATAAATTTATATGTTACATTTTCTGAATGTGCACCAATGTTACCTTTAGAAAGTTTAGAAATGGGAGTACCTTGTATTACTGGTAATAATCATCATTATTTTAAAGATAGTGAGTTAGAAAAGTATTTAGTAGTTAATAATGAAGAAAATCCTAAGGAAATAAGTGAAAAAATAAAGAAATGTATTTCTTGTAAAGAGGAAGTTTTAAAGTTATATAAGAAGTTTTCTAAAGATAATTTAGAACAAGCTAAAAAAGATGTGAAAGAGTTTCTTGAAATGTAGGTGATATTATGATAGAGAAGAGTTTAGATATAATATATAATAAAAAATATTTGGTTATTGTACCTTCTATGACAAGTGATTTATTAGAAAGTTTTAGATATTCATTTAAAAATGTTGTTTTGATGAAAAATGATTTAGATGATTTAGAATTTATGATAGATTTTATAAATAAAAATAATTTTAAAAAATTAATATTTGTTGATTATCAAGTGGAGTATGAGCAGCTTATCGCTAGATTAAAAGTAGAACCTAAAATTGATTTTATTTTTACAAGGTCCCTTGGAGCTTTAACAGATAAGTTTATATATGATGTTTTTATGAAGGTTTATGATTTGTATAAACAATATAATTCTTCTTTAGGTCTTTTGGATAAGGGATTATTTAATTCGTTAAAAAGACAAAGAGAAAACGTTAAATATCTTATGCTTGATATAGAAGAAAAGCATGAAGAGGTCCAATATAAAGATACAACAATAGGTTTATTAAATAATGAAGAAGATCCTAAACATAGTTTTTATAATGAACTTAGTGCAATTAAGTTAATTGATGGCATGAAAGCTAAAATATGTAAACCAACTAAAGTTACAAAAGAATTTTTAAAGGTCTTTGAAATTAATTATGATATTGCTAGTTCTAATGATAGTCTTTTAGAAGGTAATATAGTTAATCTATATATTAATTTTGCTGCTAATAACAATTCTATATTTTTAAAGAGTATGGATAAAAGTATTCCTTGTATTTTAGGTAATGTTGAATTTTTAGATAATTATAAATACTTAAAGGACATGCTAGTTGTAAATAGTGATGATAGTATAGATGAGATTGCTGCTAAGATAAAATTAGTTATTGAAAATAGAAATAAAATATGCAAAGAATATAGAAAATTTAGAAAAGATTATAGTGAAAAAAGTAAAGAAACTGTGGAGGATTTTTTAAATTTTAAAATAAATAATAGAGTAGGAGTAACTGATAAGGATGAATTATTAATGACTGTAGTTGTACCTGTTTATAATGTAGAAAAGTATCTTGCAAATTCTCTTGATTCTATTATTGAAGCTAGCATTGATAATATGGAAATATTAGTTGTTAATGATGGCTCTACTGATAATAGTGAAGAGATTATTTTAAAATATCAAAAAATGTATCCTAAGTTGATTAGATATATAAAACAAGAAAATCATGGTCTTGGTAATGTTAGAAATGTAGGACTTAAAGAAGCTAGAGGAAAATATATCGCTTCAATAGATTCAGATGATACTATAAATCCTGTATTTTTTGAAGAAGCTTTAAAATATATGCAAGAAGATATTGATATTATTATTTGTGATTGGCTTACAGTTACAGATGAAACTAGATATGAAACAGCAGCTTTAGATTATATTTTTTCTGACATTAATCGCTATGAAGGGTTGTTATATACGACTATTATGCCTTCAACATGTAATAAGATAGTAAAAAAATCTTTGTATAAAGAATTAAATTTAACCTATATTGAAGATAAATTTGAAGATTTGAGTACTAATCCTTTTGTTATGTTAAGAGCAGAAACAATTAAATATATTAATAAACCTTATTATGAATATTATATAAGAAGTAACTCTATTATGAGAACAAAACCTGGACTTAGTATGATTGATATTATAAAAATTGTTAATGAAAGATTAGAAAAATATAAAGATTATATTAATGTTGATATAGAGAAATTTAAATATTATACATTTTCTTGGAGAATTGAGGAGTATGTTATTAACCAGTTATATACTATAGATGAAGAAGAAATTGATAATTATGTAAAATATATGACTACAAATTTAAAAGATATTATGTTAGATACTTTTAATAATTCTTTATATAAAGAAAGACTTAATACTTTAAAGACAAAAGAGTTGAAAGATTATATTGTTAAACGTAATAAAGCTTTTGAAAAGGGGACTTTAACTAAATTTATAAAAAATGCTAGGAAAGAGGATAAGTATTACAAATTAACACCTCCAATTATATATTATGGGGAGAATTAAAATGGATAAAGAGAAAATACAAATGGAGGCTTTAAAAGCTGAAAACTTATATATGCGTGATAATATTAGAAATTTAAGAAATATAATTAGAGATCGTGATAAAGAACTTTTTCTAATTAAAAATTCTAAGGGGTATAAACTAATAGAGAAAATTAGAAAATTAATGTTTTGGAGAAGATGAAATGAAAAAAATAGCATTGGTTGTAGACAAGGATAATTGGGCTTTTGCTAATATAGCAAAAATATTAAAAAAGAAACTAGAAAAATATTATGATATTGATATTATAATATTAGAGTTTTTAGGAGGTAATTTAACACAACTTTTTTTGCTAGTTAAAGATTATGATTTAGTTCATTTTTTATGGAGAGAACCTCTTTATAATTTAAATAGACCATTTTTTGAAGAATATACTTATTTATTAGGTTCATCTAAAGAGCAATTTATGAATGATTATGTTAATTTTAAGAAAATAAGTACTGCAGTTTATGATCATTTATTTTTAGATGAGAATATTAAAATTACAAAGTTCTTGTTTAGTAATATTAGTAATTATTATGTATCTTCTAGAAAATTGTTAAAAATTTATAATAATTTAGATATTGAGTATAAACCTAAAATGGTTATTACAGATGGAGTAGATTTAGAGAAGTTTTATCCTCGTAATATAGAAAGGTTTGATAATTTAGATAGAACTATTGTTATTGGATGGGTCGGTAATAGTAAGTGGAGTGAATTTGGAGAAGATACTAAAGGGTTAGTTACAATATTAAATCCTGCTATAGAAGATTTAAAAAAAGAAGGGTATGATATTAAAACTAATTATGCAGATTCTAATGTTAAATTTATACCTCATGATGAAATGATAGATTATTATAGTTCTATAGATGTTTTAATCTGTTCATCTATGTCTGAAGGAACACCTAATCCAGTTTTAGAAGCAATGGCTTGTGGTGTTCCAATAATATCAACAGATGTAGGTATTGTTAGTGAAGCTTTAGGTCCTTATCAAAAGAAATATATATTAGAAGATAGAACTATTGAATGTATGAAAAATAAAATTAAAGAGCTTCTTAATAATCCTAAAGATTTAAAAAAATTATCTACGGAAAATATGAAACAGATTAAGAAATGGTCTTGGGATGAGAAAGCAAAAGATTTTAAAAAATTTTTTGATAGTTGTCTTAAAGAGGAGGATTAGATTATGCTTGACAAGATAAAAAATAATAGTTTTATATTGCCCATTATTTTAAGTATTTTTACTTATATATCTTTATGTTATCAAGATATAATACCTATAAATAATATTTTTTCAATATTTGTATTAATATTTATTATTTATTTTTATAAAAATAACCTTTTAAAAAAGAGTGAGTATAATAGAGATATTTTAATATTTTCTTTATTCTTTGCAGTGATATTAATTTCCGGAAGAATACTTTATAATTTTAGATACTCCGCTACTGATAGTTTTTGGAATGAATTATTTACTATTAAAAATATTATTTATTTAATAGGTAATACTAGTTTAATTTATACTATACTTGTAACTGTTATTCCTAAATTAATTAATATTAAATTTAAAGATAAAAAAATGTTTAAGAAGAAGCATATTTTTCTATGGTCATTAGTTATTATTTTTATTTGTTGGTTACCATATTTTATTGTTTATTATCCTGGAATAATAACTGGAGATTCGCTTAGTGAACTAAATATGATTTTGGGTAATAAAGCAGTTACTGATCATCATACAGTTATTCATTTCATTTTTATGTATATTCCATATAAAATAGGTTATTTTATCTCAGGAAATGTTAATTTTTCGGTTGGACTTATTTCACTTACACAGATGCTTGTTATGGCTTCTATTTTTGCTTATTCTATTTTCTTTCTTGCAAAGAGAAATGTAAATAAATATTTATTGATTGCAACTTTGTTATTTTATGCTATAGTTCCTGTGTTTGGATTTTATAGTATTACTATGTGGAAAGATATTATTTTTAGTGGTATGGTCTTATTATTAGTTTTAGAACTTATTAAATTATTAGAAAAGAGAAATGATATTTCATTTAAAAATTCTTATAGTTTTATAATAATATCTTTATTGACAATATTTTTTAGAAATAATGCTATTTATATGTATTTCATTTTAGCTTTAGTAACATTAATTATTTTTAGAAAAAAACTAAAAGTAATAGGACCTATGTTAATTATAGTTTTTGCAGTTTTCTTTGTGGTAAAAGGACCAATTTATAATTATTTTAGTATCCAAACTTCAAAATCTTCTGAATATATAGCAATACCTCTACAACAAATAGGTAGAATGGCTTATAAAGGAGTAGAATTTACTAAAGAGGAAGAAGAGTTAATAAATAAATTAATACCATTAGATACTTTAAGTGAATCATATAACGCAGAGATTGTTGATAGTATAAAATTTAATGATGAGTATAATTCAAATGTTTTTGAAGAAAATAAGTTTGAATATTTAAAACTATGGATTAGTTTATGTTTTAAACATTTTGGTATTGCTACAGAAGCATATTTGACTAGTACTTTAGGTTATTATTATCCTAATGTGGATTATTGGGTTACTACTGCTAAAATAGATGAAAATGATATTGGTGTTCATACAAGTAGTTTTGTTCCTGATAATATTAGAGATGAGATTACAAAATTAGGTACAAGAACTCTTCCTATTATAGGTAATACTTGGTGTATTGCTTTAGCTTTTTGGTTAATTTTGCTTTCAGCATATATTGCTGTTAAAAGACATAGGACAAAGAGTATTTTATATGTTTATGTTCCAATATTTGGTATTTGGTTAACTATGATGGTAGCAACTCCTGTTTTTGCAGAGTTTAGATATATTTTTAGTGCTTTTACTTGTTTACCTATATTACTTATTGTTCCATTTTTAGAAAAGAGAAGGGGTAGAAGTTATGAAAAGATTAAATAATAATTTTGGCTATTTATTAATATCTTTAATGATTTATTTAGCTTTAGCTAAGTATTTATCATTAGACAATTTTAATATTTTAAGTCTTATTATTTATATTTTAATATTTATTGTTGTAAAAAATTCTTTCTTTAAGTTACTTTCTAAAAGAAGTATAATTCTTTCTTTAATATTTACCTTGTGCTTTACTTTAGGTAAAGTCTGTTTTGATAATATGTATACTACAAAAAATGTTTTTATAGAATATTTCACTTTTGAAACATTATATTTATTTATTGGTATTTTTCTTTTATTTACTTTACTAATTTCTATAATATTAAAGAAATTAGAAACATTAAATTTAGTCAGTGAAAATAATTTTAAAAATAATAAAAAATTATTTATTATTTCATTTATTGTTATAATGCTCTGTCTTATTCCATGCTTTTTACATTCATTTCCAGGTTTAATCGCTCCAGATGCTATATATCAGACTCAACAGTTTAAACATTTAACAACTTTAACTGATCATCATCCAGTTTTACATACTTTCTTTTTAAAGGTATGTTATGCATTTGGTAGTATTTTTTCAAATAGTGAAAATATAAGGGCATCTGTTTCTACAATTGTCCAGATGATTATTATGTCATCTATTTATTCTTATTTTATTGTTTTTCTAAATAAACATAAAATTGATAAAAAAATTTTGATAGGACTTATGTTTTTGTTTGGCCTACTACCTGTTTATGCCTTTTATAGTATTACAATGTGGAAAGATGTAATGTTTGGTGGTTTCTTCTTACTTTTCTTGATTAATATTTATGTTTTTATTGAAAAGAAAGAAGAATTAAAATATTATCATTTTATTTCTTTTGCAATTATATCTTTATTAGTACTATTTTTTAGAAATAATGCTTTATATATGTATATATTATTTATTCCTTTTATTTTAGTATATTTTAAAGATAAAATAAAACTATTCGCTATAACTATACCTTTAGTATTACTTTGCTTTTTTGTTGTAAAGTATCCATTATTTAATTATTTTGGAGTTGAAAAAAGTAAATCTTGGGAATATTTAGGTATGCCAATACAACAAGTAGGAAGAATGGCTTATAAAGATATTAACTTTACTAAAGAAGAGAGAAAGACATTAGAAAAGTTTATTACTATTGAAAATTTAAAGAGTGATTATAATCCAATAGTTTCAGATGGTATTAAATTTAGTTTAAATTTAAATCAAGAGTATTTTGATTCTCATAATATGGAATTTTTATTATTATGGAAAGATTTAGTAATTGAACATTTTGATGTAGCAGTAGAGTCATATTTAATATCTACTTTAGGCTATTGGTATCCTAATTTAGCGAATAATGCTGTAGAATTAGGTGTAACTGATAATGATTTAGGATTCTATCAACAGTCTTTGTTACCTAAAAGTATTGGCAATTTTATAGATAATTTATATAGCTATAATACTTCTATTTTAAGTTTACAATGGAATTTAGGCTTAATAATTTGGTTTACTATTATTTTAGGTGTAGTTTGTTATAGAAAAAATAAGAAAAATTTACTTTGTTATGTTCCGATAGTTGGAATGTGGTTAACTTTAATGATAGCATCCCCAGTTAATGGAATGCTTAGATATATATTCTGGTTGTATACTGCTTTACCTTTATTATTTTTTATTAATTATTTACCTTCAATTAATGTTAAAAATACTAAAAAGAGAAGATAATTTGAATTATTTTTTCTTTTTTTTGTGAAAACTAATGACATAAAAAGTTAATTTGTGATATAGTTTATATATAATAGTTGGGGGGATAAAAATGACAGATGTTGAAAATGTTAGAAATTCTAATTTTGAACTTTTGAGAATTGTATCAATGTTATTTATTATAATTTTTCATCTTATTTTTCGACTTTGTAGTATTTATTCATATGAGATGAGTTCTAGTATATATATATTAATAAGATTTATAATTGCAATTACATTAGTGCATGTTAGTTCTTTTGTAATAGTTACAGGGTATTTTCAATGTAAAAAGAAGATGAGACTATCAAAAGCAATATCTATAAATAATGCAACATGGTTTTATAGTGTTATCTTTCTATTAATAGCATTAATTTTGACAGAAAAATTAAATATTTCTTTAACATATCCTATTACAAGTTTAGATATTTTTAAAACTATAATACCACTTGATTATGGACTTTATTGGTATATAGGGTGTTATTTAGTCTTATATTTAATTTCACCAATCTTAAATATAGTTATAAATAATTGTGATAAAAAGACTTTAAAAAGAATAATAATAACTTTATTTATTATATTTAGTATAATACCAACTCTTACTTTAGATGCTACAGTTTATACTAACGAAGGGCATTCTATTTATAATTTTATACTTTTATATTTTATAGGTGCCTACTTAAGGTGTTATCCACTTGATAAGAGTGCTCTATTATCTAGATTTACTGATAAAGGAAAACAACTATTATATTTTGTAGGTTATATCTTTTTTGCCTTTTTATCTGTTTTATTCTTTTCAATGTCAAGAGAATTAAATTCATCAAACGAAATAGTTAACTATATATCAAATATCTTTTATTGGTTTCATAATAGTTTTGGTAGTCCTATATTAATTGTTCAGACAATACTTTATTTTTTATTCTTTAGTACCTTAAATATAAAGAGTAAGATAATTAATTATATTTCTAGTTGTACACTAGGTATATACTTAATACATGAAAACATCTATGTTAGAGATAATCTTTATGGTTTTTTGGAATATTTTAATGTTTCTAGCATGACTTTAAAAACTATAGTATTAATATTATTGACAGCGATTGCTATTTTCATTATTAGTATGATTATAGAAATATTAAGGCAAAAACTATTTGCATTTATTTATAAAAGAAAAATTTCAGAAAAATTTAGAAAATGGTACAGGTCTTATTTTAAAAAGTTAGGTTTTGATATTAATTGGTAAATTACTCTTTATAATTAAAATTTAACATGTTATACTATAAATATAAATATGAAGGAGAAGGAAGTAGGGATAAAAATAATGAAAGACAAAGGAAAAATTGCAGTATTAATACCATGTTATAACGAAAGTAAAACAATTGAAAAAGTAGTAAAAGATTATAAAAAGGTTTTGCCTAATGCAGATATTTATGTATATGATAATAATTCTACAGATGGTACTGATAAAATTGCTAAAAAAGCAGGGGCTATTGTTAAATATGAATATCGTCAAGGTAAGGGGAATGTTATTAGAAGCATGTTCAAAGATATAGAAGCAGACTGTTATTTGATGATAGATGGTGATGATACTTATCCTAAAGAAAATGCTAAAGAAATGTGTGATTTAGTTTTAAATGGTAAAGCTGATATGGTAATAGGGGATAGGTTATCGTCAACTTATTTTACTGAAAATAAAAGGCCTTTTCATAATTTTGGTAATAAATTAGTTAGAGGTTTAATCAATCTTTTATTTAAAAGTAATATTCGTGATATTATGACAGGTTATAGAGCTTTTAGTTATGAGTTTGTTAAAACTTTTCCAGTCTTATCTAAAGGATTTGAAATAGAGACAGAGATGACTATACATGCTTTAGATAAGAATTTCTTGTTAAAAGAAATTCCTGTTGAATATAGAGATAGACCAGAAGGTAGTGTATCTAAACTTAATACATATAGTGATGGTTTTAGAGTCTTAAAAACTATAGCTAGATTATTTAAAGAGTATAAACCAACGATATTTTTTAGTTTTATTAGCTTGATTTTCTTAATTATTTCTTTAGTATTTGGAATACCAGTTTTTGTTGAATATTTTGATACAGGTTTAGTACCAAGAATTCCAACCTTAATATTCGCAGGATTTATGTTAATAATTTCTATACTATTATTTGTATGTGGTCTTATATTAGAAGTAGTTGTTAAGAAACATCGCCAATTATTTGAACTTATACTTATTAAAACTAAGAAATAAAGCTACACATGTAAGTGCTGTAGCTATTTTTAATGAGGAATTTATGCTTAATTTAATAATATTCATATTTTTTATTATAATTACTAATATATTTCTGTTATTTCTAATATATAAAAATAATTTTATTAAATCTGTAATAGTAAGTATTTTTTTTATTATCATAATTATTATTATTAATTATTTTAATTTACTTAATCTTACTAGATTTTTATTCATATATTTGTTAAATACACTAATTAATCTATTTATAAATAGAAATAGTTTTAAAGAGATGTTTAATTATAAAAAAGTTTTATTACGTTTTTGGTTAGAATTTTATTATATGATTCAGTTTTGGATATGATTAGCATCTCTTTTACTCTCTATAATATATAAATATAGTAAGGGGTAGGGCTCCAAATGAAGAAAGTCAAATTTTGAATAGATGATAATAATTTCAATGCAATTTATTGTTATATATCATGTAATTGTACATAGTGGATTCAATACTAGGACTATGGGTTAAATAAGGGTTATTATTTCTTTTATAAATGCAATTATAATTGTTCAGGTTAATTCTTTTGTTTTAATTAGTGTTATTTCTACTTTTACTAGAGATGAAGTAGTTTATACCAAAAGTGGCCATTATATATTATTGTATTTTATAGGAACTTATTTGCAAATTTACCCTCCTAACAAAATTATGTTTTTAAGTTTTTTCTTATGTACTAATGTACTTTGATTTACCATTTTTCTTATAATGTTAAGCAAATTATGGCATATTTTAGTCAAAAAAATATGTCATAATTTTA
>CAMMKE010000009.1 GCA_946497375.1 uncultured Mycoplasmatota bacterium | reverse complement strand
TTTAATTTTGAAAATTATCTAAGTTTTAACATTAAATAAATTGTAATTTAACAAATAGTAACCGCGCCATATGGACTTAATGATTTGTTTAATATGATAATAAGACCAGTAAAAATAGATTTCAAAGAAGAAGATTATTTAAAGAAAGTAAATAAGTGGAAAAAGAAATGGCCTAAATTAACAATTATGCCTTGGAAAGAGGAGGAAAAAAATGGATAATTTAGAATTTATGGAAAAGTTTAAACCAAAAGAAAGATGTATAAAAGATTTTAAATATTGGATAGTATGTATACGAGAGAGTCAAACAACATTGGGTTCTGCTGTTATATTGTTAAAAAGACAAACAGAATCAGTTGGAAAAGTTTTAAAAGAAGAGGCAGCAGAATTTCCTTCTGTAATAAAGTGGTATGAAGAAACATGCAAAGAAAAATTTGGTGCTGTTAAGTTTAATTATCTAATAATGATGATGCACGACAATTTTGTTCATTATCATGCTTTTCCAAGATATGATAATGATATAGAAATATTTAACGAAATTTGGCATGATGATGATTGGCCTAGGGCTATAGATTTTAAAAAGAAAAATGTTATTAATGAATCTAAATTGCTAGAAATTTTAAATTTTATGTCTAAGTAGAAAAGGAGGACTTATGATTTATCCAGAATTTCTAAAAGAAAAAGATACTATCGGTGTAACTGCACCATCAGACGGTATTACTGATGAAGTTAAACTTAAAAGATTAGATAATGCCATTAAAACCTTTGAAGAAAAAGGTTTTAATATAAAAGAAACACCCAATGTTAGATGTAGTGTTAAAGGAAGAAGTAGTACTAGTAAGGAAAGAGCAAGTGAATTAGAAAGTCTTTATGAAGATAAAGAGGTTAATGCAATTATTACATCTGGCGGAGGAGACTTCTTACTTGAAATGCTAAGTGAATTAGACTTTAATGTAATTAAAGATAATCCTAAATGGTTACAAGGTTATTCTGACCCAACAGGACTACTATTTACAATTACAACTAACCTAGATATTGCCACTGTTTACTCTGATAATTTTAAAACATTTGGAATGGAACCTTGGCATAAATCATTAGAAAATAATTTAGAAATATTAAAAGGTAATATTATAGAACAGACAAGTTTTTCTAAATATGAAGAAGATAAGAAATTAATAACAGGATTAGAACCATTTAATCTAACAAAGAAAGTCTATTGGAAAAATTTAAATAATGAAGAGGTTATTAACATAAAAGGAAGAATGATTGGTGGATGCCTTGACCTTATTACAGAACTTTTCGGCACAAGATTTGATAAAACTAAAGATTTTCTAGAAAAGTATAAAGATGATGGTATTATTTGGTACTTTGATGTTTGTGAGTTATCTAGTGAATCACTTATTAGAACCCTTTGGAAATTAAAAGATAATGGCTATTTTAAATACACCAAAGGCATACTTTTCAGTAGAGTTTATGCTTGTAACAGTTATTATGATATTTCTTATGAAGAAGCAATTTATGAATCTCTAAAAGATTTAAATATACCAATAATCATAAATGCAGATATAGGACACGTTTCTCCTAGAATGACTATAATAAATGGAGCTATTGCAACTATTACTTCATCCAAAGGAAAAGCAAAAATAAAATTTACTTTAAAATAAAAGTTATTCCATTGTACTGGAATAACTTTACAAATATATAAAGATATATTATAATATAAATAGGTGATGAATTATGCTTATAAGAGAAAAATATCTGTCTAAAATAAGAGATTTCTATGATATTACATCTTTAATAAAAATAATTTATGGTATGAGAAGAAGTGGTAAGTCTGTTATTTTAACTCAAATTATGGATGAAATAAAAAATAAGGGTGTTAATGAAAAAAATATAATATATATTAATTTTGAATCGTTAAAATATGATTTTATTAAAACAGCTAAGGATTTATATAATTATATAGAGTCATTAACAATAGATAATAATAAGTATTATGTATTTTTAGATGAAATTCAGAAAATAGAAGATTTTGAAAAAGGTATTAATTCTCTTAGAATTACAGACAAATATAGTATATTTATAACTGGGTCTAATAGTAGAATGACTTTATTAGAACTATCAACAGATCTTTCGGGTAGATATGTCAGTTTTAAAATTAATCCATTATCATTCAAAGAAGTAGTAGAACTAACTAATACTAAAGAAGATAAATATGAAGAACTTCTATTAGATATTTTCAAATGGGGAAGTCTACCACAGAGATTTTTATTTGAAAATGATAATGATAAAATTAACTACTTAGAAAGTGTTTATGACTCAATTATTTTAAAAGACATTGTAGAAAGACTAGGTATAAAAGACATTTCTTCTTTTAACAAAGTATTACAATATATACTAGATACAGAAGGAAAAGAGTTCTCAAGAGATCACGTTATTAACTTCTTAAAACAAGAACATCATAATATTGCTAATGACACTCTTTATAATTATTTAGAGGCATTTACATCAACATTCATTATGAATAAAGTATATAGGTATGATATACACGGTAAAACTATTCTAAAAACTTTAAATAAATATTATTCTAATGATTTGGGAATTAAACAAATAAAAACAACAGGAACAGATTTAAACTATTCTATCGCTTTAGAAAATATTGTCTATAATGATTTAATAGGTAAGAATTATAAAGTTTATATAGGTAAGACTAAAAAAGGCGAAATTGACTTTATTGCTGTAAAAAGTAATAAAATAAAATATATCCAAGTTTGTTATAAACTAGATAAAGAAGAAACAATCAAAAGAGAATTTGAGGCTTTTAACTGTCTAGACGATGATAATGATAAATATGTTATTTCTTTAGATAAAAAAGACTATTCTAAAGATGGCATAAAGCATTTAAATATATTTGATTTTCTAATGAATGATGAGTTTTAAAAAGTAATTTAAAAAGATGACCTAAAATCAAGTCATCTTTTAATATTTTTAAGTTTATGATAAAGAGCATAACTAATCTTATAAGCATGATACCAGAAAGGACTAATAATAAGATCAAATTCCCCAATTAGTTCTACTACTTGACCTCCAAAACTTTTCTTAAATAGATATAGTCCAAGTAAAGGATTACTTTCACTAAAGTCACCTGTTATACCATAAAAGTTATAAGTATCGTAGTGATTATCAATTGCATACTTAACCCCTGCAAAGTGAAGAGTATAAGCAGACTGAAAACTCATAAGTTCTGCTTTAGAACCTCCATAAAGTGATAATACTTCCTTACCATAGATTAAGAATAAAATTCCTCCAAGTATTGGCTTATCTCCATACTTTTCTTTCATATCTTTAGCTTTTTCAATATTTTTCTCAAGTCTTTTAATCTCACTCTTCTCAAACTCTTGCTTACTATGATATTTTTTCTCATTCATAGGTTTACTCTTATCTTCATATTGTTTTCTTCTGTTTTCAATAGACTTCTTTAAATTATCAATTTCTTTTTTTGTATTTTCTATCTCTTCATCAAAATCAATCTCTGCGATTAATATTTTTAAAATACCATCATCATGCAAACTATCCCACATATTCTCATAATATGATAAAGGTCTATCAATGAATTCTCTACGTTCACCTGTATGTTGCATAATATCTTTAAATATAGGTAACTCATCTCTTGTTATTTCCCGCACTCTTACGCCAAGTCTTTCATTTTTTCTTAAAATCTGTCTTGTCTTAGGGTCCATATCCTTCATAACCTCAGAGGCAGATTTACCTTTAACTGTAATAGTATGCATCCATCTAGGTTGTAGAGCATCCTGCATTAAATTAAATCCAAAATGTTTATAACCTAACTTCTTTAAATTATCAACAGTATCACTATTATCTATACCATCTTTAACTAAATCACCATTTAAATCTCTTTGTTTATACATAACATAAGGGTCTATCTTAACAAATATACCTTCCTTGACTTTCACAAACTTCTTAATTTCTTCTGTAAACACTTTTAATAAATCAAAATTATGATAATCTATTAAAAATCCTCTAGGGGAATAAAACATATACTTCTTAACAATAGGTACACGCTTTGCAAGAAGTAAAGCAGCTGAGGTTAAACTTCCTTTATCATCATATAAACCTACAACATAATGCTTCCATCCATTATGTTCTTTTAATTTAGCCCAACCTTTAGTCTGATGAAAAGTCACTTCATCAGTAGTTAAAGCAAATTTCTCTAACTCTTCAAAACTAATCTCTTTCAATTTCATCTTTAAGTTCCTTCTTCTTTCTTTTCTTAATCATATTTCTATAAATTGGCACTACCTTAGTAAAAGCAAAGTAGTAAAGAGGTTTAACTACATAATCAAACTCTCCCATAAACTCAACATAGTCTCCTCCGAATTTCTTTTTAAACTCATGTAGACCAAGTCTAGGATTATCTTTAGATAAATCACCAATAGTACCAAACTGATCATATATCTTTAATCCTCTATCTTTACAAAACTTTAAATGCTCATAATAAGTATGATAATTAACATAAGTTTCAGTTAGAATATTATGATTTCCTGCATATAGTACCCAAGCCTTATCACCATATTCTAAAATCATATGAGCAGAAAGAATTACCTCTTCACCATATTCTTTTAAATAATTATTATATTTCTCTACTTCTTTTTCTAAATTTTCTTTTTGTCTTGAAAGTTCCTTAAGCTTATTCTTAGCACTCTTAGACATATTCTCTTTAGGAAGTTCATCTATCTTTTTATTAACTTCATCTAAATCATTCTCTAATACCTCTAAGCTATCTTTGATATTAACTTTACCCAAAAACAAAGTCGCTTTATTATCCTCATTAAATAGCCTATATAAAGTCTTATAATAATCTATCCCATAAGAAACAAAATCCTTCCTTGACTCTGTTAACATCATTAAATGATAAAAAGTAGGCAAATCCTTTTCTGTTCCTATTTCTACTTTCGTCTTAAGTTTAAGAGACTTGGCAATTCTTTGTTTTGTAGTCTTTGAAAAATGGCTCTCAATCTCTTCCATAGACTGATTTAAATCAATCCTAAAAGTATATCTTGGTTGCCTTGTTTCAAAGTTTTTAGTAAAGCCTAAGTGTTTATAACCTAATCTAAGTAATTCATTATATATATTTTTATCTTTCGCTTCAATCTCAGTTATTTCACCTTTATAATCTTCCTTCTTCCAAATAATATCAGGATCAATCTTTACGTAAATTGCCTTTTTTCTTTTTGCAAATTTGACAACTTCATCTGTAAATGTTTTTAATATTTTTTGATCATTAAAATTAATTACATAACCCCTTGGTGCATATAAATAACATAATCCTAAAGGTAAACTTTTCTTTAAAAGTAAAGTTGCCCCTACAATTTTGCCATTATCATCAAGTCCTAAATAATAAGGAGTAAGACCTCTTTCTTCCCTAGATAATTGTCCCCAATCATAAGACTGTAAAAAATGGCTTTTATAAGGATTATTCTTTACAAATTTTTCATATTCATTTTTTTCTAAAACTCTTAATTCCATATGGTCACTTCCTATATAAAGTATAATTTATTTAATAATAACTGTCAATTTTAGTATGTCCAAAATTTCTTTCTTTAACAAAAAATAAAGAGCCTAAGCTCTTTACATCATATATTTATCATTACTATTACCATAACCAGTAGATTGACTATCATAATTTCTTGGACTAATCATAGATGATTCAATTCTATTAACCATATTTTCTAATCTTCTCATTTGTCTTTCAAGTCTATTAACTTGATTTTCTAGACTGTTAAGTCTTTGATTCATATTATTAGAGTTTTGCCAACCTCCCATATTAGGATTCATATTAGGATTCATTGGCCACATAGGCATACCTTGATTCATATATTTTTCCTCACTTTCAAGATATTATATTCAAAAGATTATTTATTTATGATAAAATATGCTATGTAAAAAGGAGACAATAATATGAGATTAAGAAATGTTAAAGATAAAGAAGAAATATTAAATAATTGTAAATACTTAATTAAAAACCCTGAAGACTATAAAGAAAAATGGAAAGAACTATTTAATAATGATAATCCTATCTATATTGAAATAGGTATGGGTAAAGGTAAATTTATTCTAGAAAATGCTCTTAAATACAAAGATATTAACTATATAGGAATAGAAAAGTTTGATAGTGTTATGGCAAAAGCGATAAAAAAAATTCCTAATGACTTAGATAATTTAAAACTAATTAGAATGAACGCTCTAGATATAGATAAAGTATTTTCTAAAGAGATAGATTTAATCTATTTAAACTTCTCAGACCCATGGCCAAAGACAAGATGGCACAATAGACGTTTAACTAGCAAAATATTTTTAGATAAGTATGATACTTTATTTAAAGATACTAAAAGAATAGAAATGAAAACTGATAATGAAGATTTATTTATCTATTCCCTTGAAAGTTTAAGTGGTAATGGCTATGCCTTAAGTGATATCTCATTCGACTATCATAAAACCCATACTGATATAATTATGAGTGAATATGAGATGCGTTTTAAAAAAGAAGGGAAAAATGTCTATCATCTTTTTGCACAAAAGAAGTGACAAACTAAATATTTATTTGCTATAATTATATAAGAGTAGGTGTTGCATATTGAAAAAGAAAATAATTTTATTAATAATCGTCATCTTAACTATAACAGGTTGTACTAACTTAACCAATATGAGTATAGATGAAGTAGTAGATGTTATGCTAGAAAGTGATACGAACCTATCTAATAATGTCTTTGAAGGATATGAGTACTATATACCTAAAGGCTTAAAACTATTAGAAAAAGACGAATATAATGCTAGTTTAAAAGATGAGTACAATAATACCTACTATTTCTATATTGATGTTGTTAGTTACTATAATAAAGAAGAGGCAGATTACAAAGTAAATAAAAAAGCATACTTTTCTAAAGAATTAAACTATAACAAGAAAAAAGGCTATTTAGAAATAACAAAAATAGAAGATACAGATAGATATTTTATAGAATACATGTACAATTATGGTAAAATTGAAGCATTTGTTAAAGAAAATGAGATAAAAAGTGCTATTATAAATATGAGTAGTATTTTAAAGTCTCTAGAATTTAACAGGACAGTTTTAGAGAGTCTTATAGGTAACAATGTCCTAAATTATAAAGAAGATACATATGACGTTATGAAACCAAAAGGAAGTACTGCTACAAAGGATACCTATCTAGAATATGAGGAAAAATATGGTATCTATGAAGGCTATGGCGATAAGAATACTAGCGAAGATAGAATAGAAATAGAAGAAAACTAAGAAAGGTGGAGTAAATTCATGAAACTACTAGATAAATTAAAAAATGCTCTTTTTGAAGAAGAATATGTAGAAGTTGAAGAAAAAAAAGAAGTAAAGAAGAAAGAAAAACCTATTGCCAAAAAAATAATAGTTGAAGATAAACCTAAGAAACAAGCACCAAAGGAAGATTTAATAGTTGAAGAAGAAAAGAAAGAGACAAAGGTTGAAACTCCTAATAGAGATTTTAAGTTTAAAGCTATCTTAGATGATGATTTTATTGACTTAGAGGAAAAGAAAGAACCAAAACCACTTCCTAAAGTAGAACCTAAAAAAGAAGAAAAACCTAAACTTATAAAAAAAGAAGTTAAAGAAACAAGACCTTTATATCAAGGAGACAAAAAACATGAACAAAAAAATCTTTATGGTTCTCTTAATGATAACGAAATAAAGATACATGAATATGGGAGTGTTTCTAGACAAAAAGAAAAGAAAACATTTCATCCTTCTCCAATTATTTCTCCAATTTATGGTGTTTTAGACCAAAACTACAAAAAAGACGATATTGTGACAAAAAAAGAAGTTAGAATAACTAGTAGTTATAAGTCAAAAAATATTGATGTTGATAGCGTTAGAGAAAAGGCTTATGGCAATAGTGATGATATCTTTGAAGAAGAGCTTACTTCAAACAAACAAAAAGACTTTCAAGATAATAAACAAGAAGAAAATACAGAGATAAGAGAAGAAGATAGTCTTTTAGATATTAGTGATGATAATACTCCATCAGTTGCAAAAGTTACTATGGGAGATGCTGAAGAATACTATAGTGATTTAGGATTAGAGTATAACATCGACTATAAAGATGTTTCTCATGAAAAAGCGACAGGTAGAAGAACAGATTTAAAGAATTTTGATGAAGAGGAACCTAAAAAAGATGATGCTAGCATTGAAGACAATCTATTCGATTTAATAGACTCAATGTATGATGAAAAGAAAGGAGAATAAAAAGTGGAATTTTTAGGGGTAATATTGGATAGTCTATTAATAGTATTAGTAATTATTTTAATAGTTCTAGCTTTAAAAGCATTAGATACATTAAATAAAGTAGATGCTATTTTAGATGATACCAAGAAAAAACTAGACAATTTAGATGGAGTCTTTAATTTAGTTGATACTGTTAGTGATAAATTAACTTTAGTTACTGATACTGTTGTTGGTAGTATTGTTAATTTTATAACAAGTATATTTAATAGGAAAGGAAAGGGAGATATTGATGAGTAAAAAAAGTGGAATTGGAAAATTTGTAGCAGGAGCTGCTATTGGTGCAGGCTTAGGAATTTTATTTGCACCTAAAAAAGGTAGTGAAACAAGAAAAGATTTAAAAGAAAAGTTAGATAATGTCGTTTCTAAAATAAAATCAGTAGATACTGAAGAAGTTAAAGCGATGTTTGAAGAGAAAGTAGATGAAATTAAAGCGGAACTAGAAGATTTAGATAAAGAAAAAGCTTTAAAGATTGCTAAGAAAAAAGGTGAAGATATAAAGAAAAAATGCCAAGACTTAGTTAATCTTGCTGTTGCTAAAGGAACACCAGTCTTAGAAAAAGCAGCTGAAGAGTTAAGATTAAAAGCCATCGATGTAGTTAGTGATGTACTAGAGAAACTAGAATCTAAAGCAAAATAAAATAAAAAATTAATATAATATAGTAGAACTGATTTATTGTTTAAACAGTTCTACTTTTTGCTATTTTTTGAAATGTCTTGCATATTTATAAAAAAAGTGCTATAATATAGGCACAAAAACAAATTGGGGGGATTTTAAATGAAAAAGTTAAAAGCTAAAAAGTTTAAATATTTAATTATGACAATTTTAGTAGCAGCTTTAAGTATTCTTGGAATTACAGGAATTAATGCAGCTGTTTCTGCACCATCTAGTTTTACAGCAAACAGTGAAAAATTACTAACTGGATATATTAATAATTGGCATTATGCCAAATTAACAAGCAGTTTAGGAGGATATGTATACTGTACAGATTTCCACAAAGGTATACCATATAATGTTAAGATGACATTATCAGGAGAAGCACCAGCAGGGCTTGCCTATATTTTATCTAATGGATATCCAAGGGTAAATATTACAGGAGATTCAGATAAAGATTACTATATTACCCAAGCTGCTATTTGGTGGTATTTAGATGAAACTACAGGTAGCCATAATTTACCAGATTCATTTAAATATACCGGATCAGATCCATATAATCTTAGACATTATGTAAGTGCATTAGTGGAGGGTGGAAAAAAGCAAACATCATATGCTAAACCAGCCATTAGCTTAGTTAATAATAATAGCACATTAAATTTAACAAGTGATAAAAAATATTATGAATCAAACAATATTAGTGTTAAAACATTATATACAACAGGTAACTATACAATTTCTTTAAATAATGCTCCATCTGGAACTACAGTTGTTAATGCTACAACAGGAAAAGTCCAAACATCATTTGATCCAAGTGAAAGCTTTAAAATTAGAGTACCAGTTAATAATGTTGATATTGGTAATTTAAATATTACAGTAAAAGTAACAGCCACAGGAACGATAAATAAAGCTTATATGTATAAATCAAATGATTCAACTAAACAAGATGTTATGGGATCAGTATTGTATCCAGAAACAACAACAGTAACAGATCAAACAAATTTAACACTTTCTACAAGTAAAGTAACAATTACAAAAATAGATGATAAAACAGAACAACCTTTAGCAGGTGCTACTTTCGAAGTAAAAGATAGTTCTGGTAAAGTTGTAGCAACTTGGACATCAACGACATCATCTCATGTAATTAACAATTTGCCAAACGGCACTTATACATTAGAAGAAACAAAAGCTCCAGACGGTTATGTTCTAAATGATCAAGTAGTAGAATTTACTATTACTGATACAAATAGAAACATATCCATTAGGTTTAAAAATAAAGAAGTTGAAAGAAATGCAACTATTATAAAAATAGATTCAGTTACAAAAAATCCTGTCGCAGGAGCGACATTAGTAGTAAAAGATAGTTCTGGCAAAGTAATAGAAGAATTTGTAACAACTACTGAACCACATAAATTAACTGGTCTTGAAGATGGCACATATACAGTGGAAGAAACAAAAGCTCCAACTGGATATGAAAAAACTGCCAAAATATATGAATTCACAGTAGATAAAGATCATCGAGATGTAACAGTAACAATTGAAAACAAAGCTATTGAAAAATTAGTAACTGTCTTTAAAGTTGATGGTAAGACAGGTAATCCAATATCAGGAGCCGTACTTATAATCAAAGATAGTGATGGCAATATAGTAGATGAGTTTACATCAACAGAAGAAGGACACACTCTTACAGGATTAAAAGATGGCAAATATACAGTAGAAGAAAAACAAGCACCAGAGGGATATACAAAGAGTGATGAAATATATACATTTACAATCAGTGATGAATCACCTACTGCCCTAGTTTTCTTTGAAAATAATGAAATAGTAGAAGTTCCATTTACTGGAAGTAGTAAATCCCTAATAAGTACTTTATTTGGATCAGTGCTTTTAATATCCGGAGTAGGATTCGTATACTACAATGGCAAAAAACAAAAAGTTAAATAAGAAGAAAAGAATCTCTCCTAGTACAGTCGCTCTTATCGGAGCCTTTGTAATAACAATTGGAGGATTCTTTATTCTTTATAACTTCATCAGTGATAAAAAACTATTCGCCTATGATTATATGAACGAGCAGATATATGATAATCGAGAGACTGAAATATACGATGTTAACACTACAGAAGTTAATACTGATGAAGAAACAAATACAAAAAATTATCAAGATATTGAAAGTTATATTGGCTACTTAGAAATACCAAAAATAAAGTTTAAAAGGGGTTTTTACAATATTACATCAAAGCTTAATACTGTAGAAGCAAATATAGAAATAATAAAAGGTAGTGATATGCCAGATGTTACTAATGGTAACTTAATAATAGCAGGACACTCTGGTACTGGTTGGAAAGCTTTCTTTAAAAACTTATACAAACTAGAAGTAGGAGATGAAGCTATAGTTACCTATGCTGGTATAAACTATAAATACAAAATAACAAAAATATATAAACAAAAAAATACAGGTACTGTCTCTATTAAGAGAAATTATGATAAATCGACACTTACCTTAATTACCTGTACTAAAGATGATAGTTCTACACAAACTATTTATATAGCAGAACTATATAATGTCGAATAAAAAAGGGGGGTGTTATTAATGAGTCCATTATCATTGATAACAAAATTACAAACAGTTTTTAATTTAATTACATCTAAGAACTTATATCTAATGATATTAGCAGCTATAGTAATTCTAACTATCATATTTATTACTACTAATGGTTCTAATAGAAAGCAAAGTAAAAGAACTTATATTCTATTATATCTAGCAGGCTTTATCTTTATAGCCTTCCAGTATGGTAGTAGTTTTATGACCTTGTTAGATTATGCTATTAATGAAGTGTTTATAACTTATTACTTTCCAAATATTGTTATTTATCTTCTTATGTTAATTATAACTAATGTGGTTTTATTTAAAACAATATTTAGTAGTAAAGCAGACTTTAAGTTAAAAGTTATAAATTCTACGGCGTTCGCTATCATTATGTACTTATTTATATTAGCAATATCACAAATCGCTACACTTAACCTAGATGTCTTTAATATCACAGAATTATATAGCAGTAATGCTGTTAGAAGTCTTTTAGAATTAAGTATGTTTATCTTTGTCTTTTGGATGGTAGTTCTAGGAATTTACTATCTCATAAGAAAATATCAATATAAACATAATTTAATCCAAGTAGAATCTTTTACAAACTATAATATAATTCATGATTTTGATGTTAAAGAAGCTTATAAAGTTCCTAAAAAACAAGTCATTATAGAAGAACCAAAACAAGAAATGAAAGAAGAACAACCTGCTATAAACTTATTAGGACAAAACTTTACCTTAGATGAGTATAAGCTTATGGTTAAAATACTAAAAGAAGAAAAAGTTAAAGAACAAGCGAAAGAAGAAGAAAAAACTGTTGAAGATAACCCTCTTACAGAGTTAAATAAATTATATCAAAGCATAAGAGATTAGTTAAAATACTATCTCTTTTTGCATATACTTTTATTGGTGATAAAATGTTAACAGAAGAAGAGTTTTATAAAGAGTCTATAGATGCTAATCTATATTATTTAAGAACACTAAGAGATTTTTGTATTAATATTGAACTTTCCTTTTATGGAGATAATCCTTATAAGAAAAGAGCTTATATTCTTGCTAGAAAAAGTCAAGATTTAGGTAGAGAAATAGTAACCTTAACTAACGGAAAAGTGCCATCTAAAGGACTAAATTATCAAATATTTTATACAGAGTATACCTTGCCTATAGAAAGATTAACAGAAAAACTTTTTAAGTTAAATCTAGGCACCGATATAACAGAGATGCAACTTAAACTTACTCCGACAGATACATTTGAAGTAAATAATGAGTTAATTACAACCTTGACATCTTTTAATGATAGAGCCACGTCTATTGCAAATGAGTTTATAAATCTTGCAAGAGAAATAAGAGATGAAATGACATCTAATAATCTATTTTCCTATTCATATCCTACGATGTATAACTTTATGATTATAACAATAGAACTATATATAGGAGAGTTAAATAGATTAAAAGAAAGAATAAGAAAAGACCCTATTATTGCCCTAGATACAGAGTATGGCTATAATATAACTGCATATGAGATAACATCATTCTTAAGAGGGCTAATAGATCCAAATGCTACTTCCTATATCGAAGTATTAAATAACATCTTAAATGAAATATATCCAGAGTTACTAGAAGATTATAACAGCCTTCCCCTATCTCCAGAGAATCAACAGAACTTAACAGAAAGAAGCATCGCTGTTATTAGAAGAATAAGGTTATTAATAAGTAATATGTTAAGAGATTTACTAGATGATAAACTATATTTTATAATAGAACCCCTTGCCATCGATAACTTCTATCGTAACATAAATTATTTTCTCTATGCATTAGATGCCGACATGAAAGAAGAGTAAAGTTCTTCTTTTTCTTTTCCCCTACTTAAAATAATGATATAATGAATTAGGAAGTAGGTAATAATATGAGTAATATAGATTTAGATAACTTAAATGAAGAACAAAAAAAGGCCGTTTTATATAATGAAGGACCTCTTTTAATACTAGCAGGGGCTGGTTCTGGTAAGACTAAAGTCTTAACTACGAAAATTGCTTATCTAATAGAAGAGTTGGATATATCTCCTTATGAGATACTTGCCATAACCTTCACTAATAAAGCGGCGCTTGAAATGAGAGAACGTGTTGATAAAATGATAGGAAGTGTTGCCAAGTACATTCAAATATCAACATTCCATTCCTTTGGACTTAAAATATTAAGAGAAAATTATGATAAGTTAGGCTATAGTAATAACTTTGTAATCATGGATAGTGATGACTCTCTAACTATCGTTAAAAAAATATTAAAAAGCCTAAACTATGACCCTAAAATCTATAATCCTAAAGCGATTAGAAATAAAATAAGTAATTGTAAAAATGAGCTTGTCTCTCCGAAAGATTATGAAAGATATATTGCAAGTGACTATGAAAATGTTGTAAGTGAAGTCTATTATAAGTATGAAGATAAACTAAAGAAGAACAATGCCATGGATTTTGATGATTTATTACTTCTACCTATAACTCTTTTTAGAAAACATCCTGAAGTTTTACAAAAATATCAAGAACGTTATAAATACATATTAATAGATGAGTATCAAGATACTAATGAAGCTCAGTATATCTTATCTAAAATGATAAGTGCTAAATACAAAAATATCTGTGTAGTAGGAGATGCTGACCAAGCGATATATGGCTTTAGGGGTGCCAATTATAAAAATATCTTAAACTTTGAAAAAGATTATCCTAATGCTTTAAGTATTAAACTAGAACAAAATTATCGTTCTACTAAGACCATACTAGATGCTGCTAACTGTGTTATTAAAAATAATGAAAAAAGAAAAGAGAAAAATCTATGGTCTACTAAGGGAGTTGGCGATAAGATAACTTATTATAGAGCCTATGATGAAAAAGATGAGAGTCATTATGTTGCAATGGAGATAAAAAGATTATTAGACAGTGGTAAAGATGCTAGTGATATTGCCGTACTTTATAGAACTAATGCCCAGTCACGTGTAATAGAAGAAGAACTATTAAAAGATAATATCCCATATCGTATTGTTGGAGGTTTTAGTTTCTATCAAAGAAAAGAGATTAAAGACTTACTAGCCTATTTAAAACTCATCTTTAATCCTAAAGATGATGTAAGCTTTTTAAGAGTTATTAATACCCCTAAAAGAGGTATAGGACTAAGAACAATAGAACACTTAACAGAAAAAGCTGATAAAGAAGGCATAAGCCTCTTTGAAGCGATAGATGGAGGTAAAGAAGAAAAGTTTAAAGACTTGATTATCTCTTTACAAAAAGTAGCAGAAAGCATCACCTTAACAGAGTTAATTGATAAAGTTCTAGACTCTACTGGTATGAAAGCTGAGTTAGAGAGTGAAAAGAGTATTGAAAGTGAAGTAAGATTAGAAAACCTTGAAGAGTTTAAATCTATTACTAAAGCTTTTGAAGAAAGAATGGGATTAGTATCATTAGAAGACTTCTTATATGAAGTAAGTCTAGTTAATGATAAAGATGAATATAAAGATTCTCGTCATAAAGTAAGTCTAATGACTATTCACTCTGTTAAAGGACTAGAATATGATATAGTCTTTGTTCTAGGACTAGAAGAAGGAATATTCCCTCATCGTAACTGTTTAATGAGTGCTAGTGAAACAGAAGAGGAAAGAAGACTTTGTTATGTCGCTATAACTAGAGCGAAAGAAAAACTATATCTCTTAAATGCTAGAAGAAGAGTATTATTTGGAGAAGATAGTATTAATCCTCCAAGTAGATTTATAAGTGAAATAGATGAGAGTCTAATTGATAGTAATACTAAAAAGACTGAAGAAGTTAAACATATTAATAAAGAAGATGTTATTAGAGATGAAGATGTCGACTATCAAGTTGGAGATTATGTAGTACATGAACACTTTGGAGCAGGTAAAGTAGTAGATGTTACTAATTCTCTAGTATCAGTTGCTTTTAAACATCCATATGGAGTTAAGAAACTTATGAAAAACCATAAGAGTTTAACTAAAGTATAAAGAAATATAGAAAAATGTGAAAAACAAGCTGAAAAATGCCGGAATTTTGTGAAAATAACATATAAAAACGCCGGAATTTTGTGATAACATATTGAAATTATAAGAAAAATAATACTAGGAGGACATATGAAAGATAAAACATTACTAATCATGGCTGCCGGTATGGGTAGTAGATTTGGAGGACTAAAACAAATAGAACCAGTAGGACCTAATGGCGAGTTTATTATAGACTATTCTATCTATGATGCCATTAAGGTAGGCTTTAATAAGGTAGTCTTTATTATAAAAGAAGAAAATTATGATATATTTAAAGAGACTATTGGCAAAAGAGTAGAACCACATATAAAAGTAGAGTATGTTTTTCAGAATAATGATAATATACCTAAAGAGTATCAAGAACTACTAAAAACAAGAAAGAAACCTCTTGGTACTGCCCATGCCATACTTTGTGCCAAAGATAAAATTAATGAACCATTCGCCATTATTAATTCAGATGATTTCTATGGAAGAGATGCCTATATGAAAGCTAGTGAGTACCTATCAAGTATTAAAGATAATCATTATGGCTTAATCGCTTATCGTCTTGGTAATACCTTAACAGAAAATGGAACCGCTAAACGTGGTGTCTGTAAAGTAAATGATAATAATGAACTAATCACAATAATAGAAAGTAGTACCGAGTTAGATGGTAATTTAGTAAAGGTATCACCCCTAGATGGTAGTAATCCTTTTGAAGTAGAAAAAGATACTATCTGTTCTATGAACATGTTACTTTTTACACCTAGTCTTTTTAACATCTTAGAAGAAAAACTACCTATCTTTTTAGAAGATAATAAAGATAATCTAGATAGTTGTGAGTTTTTAATACCAATAGTTTTAAATGAACTATTAAAAGAAAATAGAGTTATAGTAGATGTTATTGAAACTAATGCTAACTGGTATGGAGTAACATATAAAGAAGATAAAGAATTAGTAGTAAATGCTATAAATGATATGATTAAAGATGAAATATATAGTAATAATTTATATGGAGGTAAAGGTGAAAAAAGATAAAACATTATTAATTATGGCAGCAGGTATGGGAAGTAGATTCGGAGGACTAAAACAAATGGAACCAGTTGGACCTAATGGAGAGTTCATAATAGATTATTCAATCTATGATGCTATTGAAGCTGGCTTTACTAAAGTAGTATTTATTGTTAAAGAAGACTTCTATGAGAGTTTTAGAGAAACTATTGGTAAAAGAGCAGAACCTTATATTAAAGTAGAATACGCTTTTCAAAATGATGATTATATTCCTACTAGATTTAAAGCCTTATTAAAGAAAAGAAGCAAACCTTTAGGTACTGCTTATGCTATATACTGTGCCAAAGATAAAATTAATGAACCATTCGCCGTCATAAATGCTGATGACTTTTATGGTAAAGATGCTTTTTTTAAAGCCAGTGAATACTTAGATGATATCATTTATAATCATTATGGAGTTGTAGGTTATATTGTAGGTAATACTTTAACTCCTAATGGTGCTGCTAAAAGAGGAGTTATGGAAGTAGGGAATAATAAATTATCTAAAATAACAGAATGTAAAGTAATAAAGAAAAAAGACAAGATAATCGCTTGTCCGTTACACAGTAGTAATGGTAAAGAAATAGATGAAGATACTCTAGTATGTATGAATCTTTTATTATTTTCACCTGATTTATTTGACATCTTAAGTGATGAATTGTATTTATTCTTATCACTCCATCAAAAAAATCTTGATGATTATGAATTTCAAATACCTGATGTTTTAGATACTTGCCTTAAGAAAAATATTAAGACTATAGATGTTATAAATACAACTTCTACTTGGTATGGTATGACTTATAAAGAAGATAAAGAAACTGTGGAAAAAGCTTTAAAAGAATTAACTAGTGCTGGACTTTATCCACAACACTTGTGGATAAACTTATAGAAAGAAGGAAAGCTTATGGAAAATAACATTACAAAGGAAAGAATGAATTACCTAATAAAAATATTAAGTGATGCTTCTTATGACTATTATGTTTTAGATGACCCTAAAATAACAGACCAAGAGTATGATGCTTACTATAGAGAACTTGAAACTATCGAAAAACTACATCCAGATTGGGTACTTGATACTTCCCCTACTAAAAAAGTAGGAGGAGAAGTAATAGATGAGTTTAAAAAAGTAGAACATACTATTCCGATGTTATCTTTAGGAGATGTCTTTAATGAAGATGAAATTGTAGATTTTTTACAAAGAATTGAAAACAGTGGCATTTCTTCTAATTATGTATGTGAACTTAAAATAGATGGACTATCTGTTTCCTTAAAATATGAAAAAGGAGTTTTAGTAAGAGGAGCGACTCGTGGTAATGGTGTTGTAGGAGAAGATATTACTCATAATGTTAAGACTATTAAAAGTATCCCTTTAAAGTTAAAACAACCTCTTGATATTGAAGTAAGAGGAGAAATCTATATGAGTAAAAAAACACTAGAAAAGATTAATAAAGAACGTATCTCTAAGGGCGAAAAGCCCCTTCAAAACCCAAGAAATGCTGCGGCAGGTTCTATTAGACAGCTAGACTCTAAAGTAGCCGCAAAACGTAATTTAGATGCCTTTTTATACCATTTACCAAATCCAGAAGACTTTGGAATTAAAACTCATCATGAAGCTTTAGAGTTTATGAAGAGTTTAGGCTTTAAGACTAACCCTAATAACAGAATAGTTAAAAATATAAATGAAGTAATGGCTTATATTCATGAGAAAGGGGAAATAAGAAAAGACCTACCATATGATATTGATGGCGTTGTTATAAAAGTAGATAATCTTAAAGACCAACAAACTCTAGGCTTTACTGCAAGAACTCCTAGATGGGCAATTGCCTATAAATTCCCTGCCGAAGAAGTATTAACTAAACTAAATGATATATTATTTACTGTAGGAAGAACTGGTAAAATAACACCTAATGCTATCTTAGACCCCGTTCAATTAATGGGTTCTACTATAAGTAGAGCGACTCTTCATAATGAAGACTATGTCCTAAAAAAAGGTCTAATGATACATGATACTGTCTCTATTAGAAAAGCAGGAGATGTTATTCCAGAAGTAGTAGAAGCAAAGATTGAAAGAAGAACAGGGGAAGAAATACCATTTAAAATGATTACAAACTGTCCTATCTGTAATACTAAATTGATAAAAAAAGAAGGTGAGGCAGACTATTACTGTCCTAATACTAATTGTCCAGCAAGACATATAGAAAGTTTTATTCACTTTGTCTCACGCCCTGCTATGAATATAGATGGACTTGGAGATAGATTAATGGAAGACTTATATAACTTTAAGTTCATAAGTACTATCCCTGATATCTATAGATTATCATCTAAAAAAGATGACTTAACGAAACTAGAAGGTTATGGTGAAAAATCTGTTACTAACTTATTAAATGCTATTGAAGAAAGTAAATCTAATTCGCTAGAACGCCTATTATTCGGTTTAGGTATTAAAAATGTAGGTAAAGAAAAAGCTAAAATACTTGCCAAAACTTATAAAACAATAGATAATTTAAGTAAGGCAACCTACGATGAATTAGTAGAGATTCCAGATATTGGTTCTATTATTGCCAAAAATATAGTAGATTATTTTAGTAATGAAGATAATCTAAAGATAATAGAAGAATTAAAAGAACTAGGTCTTAATATGGAATACATTGGTGAAGAGTTAAAACTTAATGAAGAATTTCTTGATAAAAGCTTTGTCTTAACAGGAACCCTTACTAAATTAACAAGAGATGAAGCGAAAGCTTTAATAGAAAATGCTGGAGGAAAGACAGTAGGCTCTGTATCTAAGAAAACATATGCTGTTATTGTAGGAGATAATCCTGGTAGTAAATATGATAAAGCAAAAAGTTTAAACATACCAATATGGACAGAAGAGGAATTTTTAGAAAAGATAAACAGTTAGGGGTGAAATTATGCAAACAGAAGAAAAATTAGAAGGAATACCTTTAGAAGAAGAGAAAAAGATAAAGAAAATATCTACTATTGTTATGATAGTAATAATAGTAATAGGAGTATTAGTAACTACAGATATTTTATTAGTATCTAAAGCTCACATTGGCCCTTTCCTTGCTATTAGAACTAAAGTCTATAATGATGGAGGAACAAAAGAATATTATGGACTTGGCTATAAAGTAATAAAATATAATCAAAAAGTAGGTAGACGTGATACTGTTATAGGCTCTTGGGGTATAAAGTATAATACTAATCCTGAAACTTTTACTATAAGAGAACTTGCTTACTCCATCATTAATGATAATAATAACCATATAGGAGAATTTATTAGATTAACAGGAACTATTTCTAGTAAAAATAATAAGAATAATACAGTTACTTTAAAATTTACTGATGATATCGATGGTAAATATGATTTAACTGTAAAAGCAAATCTCTTATCTAAAAACATCAAAAAACTAAATAAAAATGCTCCTATCTCTCTTATAGGTGTAATTAAAAGTTATGATAATAAGACTCTAACTATAGAAAATGTCTTTGCAGAATAAAGTTTTGTGATAAATATTGCAAAACTTTTAATATTTCTTGCATTTTAGTCTAAACAATAGTAGTATAGTTAATTAACCGGAGGGCCTATGAAAATAAATGATAAACAAATACTACAAAGATTAGGCTTTAATAGAAAAGAAATTACCTTATTAAATAATAATAATGACATAGAAGAACTGATGGTTATTCTAGAATCTCTTCATATTAAAGATATAAAAAAATATCTTCTTAATAATAAAATTTTATTTACTAAGAATATTTTTTCTCTTGCTAAAAATATGTCATTAGTCTTTAATAAATATAGAGATTATAATACTACAGAAAAAGTCTTAAGAAAAAATAACTATGCTATAATTAATGAAGAGGGTGATAATTGTGATATATTTTGATAATGCGGCCACGACAAAAGTGAGAGATGAAGTCCTAGATACATTTGTTAAGGTATCTAAAGAATATATTGGTAATGCTAATTCTATTCATAAGTTAGGTTTTGAAAGTAGAAAACTAATGAATGCTAGTGTTAAACAAGTAGCAAGTCTTTTAAAAGTAAAAGAAGATGAAGTGATATTTACTAGTAGTAGTAGTGAATCTAATAATTTAGCGATTAAAGGAGTATTAGATGCTTATCCTAATAGAAAAAAAATCATATTAACTACTATTTTAGAGCATCCTTCTATTACTAATACTTTAAATAGTCTAAAAGATGTAGAAGTTATTAATTTAAAATTAGATGACACCTATCATATAGATATTAATGATTTAAAAGAAAAGTTAAAACTAGACCCCGTACTTGTTTCTATTCATCATGTTAATAGTGAACTAGGTATAATTCAAGATATAGATAATATAGGTAAAATAATTAAAGAAAATAGTAAGGCCATATTCCATGTTGATGGTACCCAAAGTCTAACTAAAATAGATGTAGATTTAACTAATGTCGATTTATTTTCAGCATCAGCCCATAAATTTAATGGCCTTAAAGGAATTGCTATATTAATAAAAAAAGAGAAGATTAACTTATCTCCAATAATTAACGGTGGAGAAAGTCAAACAGTATATAGAGCAGGAACACCTGCCCTACCTCTAATTGCCTCTTTTGCCAAAGCTCTACGTTTAGCTATAGAAGAACAACCTAAAGCTTATCTAAAAGTAAAAGAGATTAATAACTATCTAAGAGATGAGTTAAGTGAGTTAGATAGTGTTACTATAAATTCTAAAATAGATTCTTCTCCTTATATCTTAAACTTTAGTATTAAAGGTATTAAACCAGAGACAATGATACATAAATTAGAATCTTATGATGTCTATTTATCTACTAAAACAGCTTGTTCTTCTAAAGAAGATTACTCTAAGAGTATCTATGAATTAACTAAAGATAAAGAGATATCTAAAACATCATTAAGGCTGTCTTTATCTAAAGATAATACTTTAGAGGAAGCCAAAGAGTTTATAAAAATATTAAAGGATAATTTATAAAGTGTTTTCATCAAGAAATTTAAGAACTGTGAGAAATTTTTATTTGACTTATCCAATTTGGCAGACAGTGTCTGCCAAATTAAGCTGGCCTCATTATTTAGAATTAATAAATGTTGTAGAAGAAGAAAAATATTAAAACAAGATTATTACGAAAAATGTGCAAAATGTATAAAAATTCGTAATAACCGCATTACTCTAATTTCTAAAAAGTGTGAAAAGGTACAAAAATTGGTAATGCACTATAGATTTTTTTAAAAATTAATGATATACTTAAATTACTAAAAAATGTGAAAACTCACAAAAAAAGGAAATGAGTGATTCAAATGAAAGAGATTAAAAGAGATATCTATCTAAATAAATTAATAGATAGAAAAGAAAATGATATGATAAAAGTAATTACAGGTATAAGAAGATGTGGTAAATCCTACTTAATGGATCCTATTTATAAAAATTATTTATTAAGTACTGGAGTGAAAGAAGATCATATTATTAAATTAGAATTAGATTCTGTTGAAAATGAAGAATATTTAGATAGACATAAATTATATAAGTATATAATGAATCAAATAAAAGATGATAAAATGTATTATATTTTACTTGATGAAATACAGAAAGTAGATGGTTTTGAAAGTGTTTTAAATAGCTTTTTAAGAAAGAAAAATTTAGATGTTTATGTAACTGGTAGTAATTCAAAATTCTTATCAAGTGATATAATTACAGAGTTTAGAGGTAGAGGTGATGAAGTTAGAGTCTATCCTCTAACATTTAGAGAATATCTAACTGCTAGTTCTAAAAATGTTGATGAAACTTTAAAAGAATATATTACTTATGGTGGAATGCCTTACATTTTATCAAGAAAAACAGATGCAGAAAAAAGTAAATACTTAAATAATTTATTTAATAATACCTATATAAATGATATAGTTGAAAGAAATAATATTCAAAAAGATGAAGTATTAGAATCTCTTATAAACGTATTAGCATCATCTGTTGGTTCTCTAACTAATCCCTTAAAATTAGAAAATACTTTTAAAAGTAAAGGCTTTAAAAATGTATCTTCTAAAACTATTAATACATATATAGATTATTTAATAGATGCTTTTATGATTAATAAAGCTTTAAGATATGATATTAAAGGTAAGAAGTACATCAATACTCCAAGTAAATATTATTTTACAGATATTGGTTTAAGAAATGTAAGACTTAACTTTAGACAGCAAGAAGATAATCACTTAATGGAAAATATAATTTATAATGAACTATTAGTGCGTGGATTTAATGTTGATGTTGGTGTAGTAGGATATACTATGAAAGATAAAAATAATAAAAAAATGCATAAACAATTAGAAGTAGATTTTGTTTGTAATAAAGGAAGTAATAGATATTATATACAATCAGCTTATGCTATTCCTACTAAAGAAAAAATGGAACAAGAAGAAAAATCATTAATTAAAATAGATGATTTCTTTAAAAGAATAATTATTGTTGAAAATGATATTAAACTATGGAGAAATGAAAAAGGAATTGTCATAATGAGCTTAAAACAATTCTTATTAGATGAAAATAGTCTAGATTTATAAAAGGAGAAACTCTATGGAAAAAGTAATATTAATTAAATATGGAGAATTAACTACTAAGAAAGGTAATCGTAATTTTTTTGTTAAAACATTAACAAAAAATATTGAAAATAAATTAAAAGATTATAATGTTCAAATAGAAAAAGATTTGTCCAGAATGTATATACATTATAATATAGAAGATGAAGAATCTATTATTAATAAAATACATGAGATTTTTGGTATACATAAATACCATATTGCATATGTTACTAATAGTGACTTAGATTCAATTAAGAATGAATTAATTAAAACAGTTAAATTACAAAATTTTAAAACATTTAAAGTTGAAACTAAAAGAAGTGATAAATCTTTTCCTAAAACTAGTATGGAATTATCTAAAATATTTGGTGGTATAGTTTTAAAAAATAAGGATAATATTAAAGTAGATGTTAATAATCCAGAAGTTATTATTCATGTAGAAATAAGAGAAAAGAATACTTATATTTATTATAATGAATTTAATGGACTTGGTGGATATCCTAGTGGAATCCAAGGAAAAGGATTATTAATGTTAAGTGGAGGAATAGATTCTCCTGTAGCAGGATTTCTTGCTATGAAAAGGGGAATAAAAGTAGATGCAGTATACTTTGAAGCGATACCTCATACTAGTTTAGAAGCTAGAGAAAAAGTAATAACTTTAGTTAATAAGTTAAAAGTCTATACAAATGATATAAATTTATATATCGTACCATTTACTAAAATACAAGAAGAAATCTATAAAAGCGTATCACCTAACTATGTTATTACCATTATGAGAAGAATGATGTATAGAATAATGTCCGCTTTATGTGAAAAATATAATGCTAAAGTTATAATTAATGGAGAATCTATTGGTCAAGTTGCATCACAAACTTTAAATAGTATGTATGTAATAAATAATGTTACAAACATTCCAATAATAAGACCAGTAGCATGCCTAGATAAATTAGAAATAATTGATATTGCTAAAAAAATAGATACATATAATACAAGTATCTTGCCTTATGAAGATTGTTGTACAATCTTTGTACCTAAACATCCTATAATTAATCCGAGTTTAGATGAGACTCTAAAAGAAGAGGAAAAAGTTAACTATGAAGAGATTTTAAAAGAGACAGTAGATAATACTTTTATCTATAAGAATGAAAAAAATTATGAAAATATTTTATAGGTAAAAATTACCAGTAAAAAAAATGTATGAAATTTAAAAAACTTCACATTCTACTAGTGTAGGAGGTGAAACAAATGAACAACAATATGAACACTGGTTCAATGAAAATGAGAGTTCCTGGTGCTAAACAAGCTATTGATAAAATGAAATATGAAATAGCTAATGAATTTGGTGTTAATTTAGGACCAGATGCTACTAGTCGTGCTAACGGTTCAGTTGGTGGTGAAATCACTAGACGTTTAGTACAAAATGGATTAAATCAAGTTAGCGGAAGTTATACTAATAAATAAGTAATATAACTTAGCAGATAGGCGAAAAGCCTATCTTTTAATTATGCAAAACATCAGTTTTGCATTCAAAACCACCAGCTATGCTGGTGTGAATA